>JAFDDW010000048.1 GCA_019310665.1 Deltaproteobacteria bacterium | reverse complement strand
CATTGCGCTGGCGGATACCCTCCATGGTGTCAGAACCCGCTGGGACGGCTCATCCTTTATGAAATTTTATTTTGTTATGGACGAGCGCCTGTTGAGGCTTTATAAATGCTGCTAAAACAAAAGGCTGCTTGCTTGAGAATCTCTTCCGGGTTAATATCCCATCCGATAACATCCCAGGGAATCCATTCGCCTTTGCCACCGACGAAGTTGAGCATCACCACGCGATCGGCAAATCTCACCGGACCTTTTATACGAAAGACCTCCCATGGCAGGTTGCGGATAAATTTTTTAAAGCGAGTCTCGTCAACAATTTTTGAATCCCGAAAAGAAAACGTGACATAGCTCGACGCATCTACCGTGTGGTTGTCGTGTTCCTGGTGAGAATGATGATGGTCGCTTGAATCCGTATTGCTGTTCGAAGAAATCGGATGGAAAAAGCGGATGGGCTTTAATTGAAACGTTTTGGACGTGGCCGCTACCCAGAGGGATTCCGGATCGATTCCACAGTGAATAGTGGGGATTACCTGGCAACCGGGTATAACCGCATGAATTTCTTTAAGAAACTGAGGAATTTTTTCTTGCTTTGCCAAATCAATTTTATTCAATAGAATTAAATCGGCCATCTCCAGCTGGTTATAAAAAAGGGGCCCAAATACCTCCCGTGCCTCCCAAAAATCTGCATCCAACACCGTAACGGTTTTTTTGTGATCCATATATTGACTTAACCCCGGCTCCTTCAAGACCGAGGCGATCGATTTGGGGTCTGCAACTCCTGAAGATTCTATTAAGATGCGGCGGGGTTTGAATCGATTCCATAACCGCGTCAGCGATAGATGTAAGTCGGCGCTGAGCGTGCAACAAATACATCCGCTGGTCAACTCTATCACGTCAGAACCGGAATCTTTAAGCAAGGCGCCATCGATGCCGATGTCGCCAAACTCATTCACCAGGACAACGGTTTCGGAGAGGTCGGCTTCCCAGGAAAGTATTCTTTTGAGTAAGGTGGTTTTACCCGCCCCCAAAAAGCCCGCTAAAAGTAAAAGGTCGGCTTTATATTCTGGCTGATTGCCGCGCGGTTCTTTCATTGAATTTTTCGGCCTAATAGAGCCCGATCGTTTGAGTTTTGACCCACACATCTAGACGGCGATGGTTGCAACCTGGTAACACCGTAAGCATCGCTCGGCTTCAGCCACGGCTTCCTGAGCGGATAGGCCTTGCTCGATTTCATCAAAGGTCGATTTTCGCGTGTCCGGTGGGAGCATGCTAGGCTGGAAGCGCTGTTTGCTTTCGATCTTGAGGATTTCCTCATCCGGGTCATAGACTTTTACGGTTTCGAAAAGTTTATCAAAGTAGTGATTGTCATCATATTCAAGGGTCTGCGTATTAATAAAACGGTCGATGCTGTGAGCAGCCCTGCGGCCGCCGGCGCAGGCAGTAATCAAGGCATCCGGTCCGGTTTCACAGTCACCGGCAAAAAAGATTTTTGAGCAGTTGCTCTGCTTGGTGTATTCGTCAACGATAATGGTATTCCATTTGGTTGTTTGAACATCATCCATTCCGGCAAGCAAGGTAAGATCAACCTGCTGTCCGATCGCTGAAACGATGGTATCGCAGTCAAAAACAAATTCCGAACCTTCAATCGGCACCGGTCGCGGCCTTCCACTGGCGTCCGGTTGGCCAAGTTCCATTTTGATGCATTCAAGGCCGACCACTTTACCGTCTTCAGCTAAGATACGGACCGGCGCAGTCAAGAAGTGGAACTGCACCTGTTCTTCTTCGGCATCGTGAATCTCGGCATCATCGGCCGGCATTTCGCTGCGGGTCCTGCGGTAAACCAGATGAATATCTTCCTTGTCGGTGCGCAAGGAACAGCGAACACAATCAATCGCGGCATTTCCGCCGCCGACAACCACGACTTTTTTGCCTGGCGGATACGGATCGCGGCCGGCATTAACTTCCCGCAAATACGCAAGTCCCGGGATAAATCCCTGATATTCCCGGTCTTCACCTTCGATGGCCATGGCGGTGCTGTCCTGCGCACCAATACCGACAAACACCGCATCGAATTCATTTTCGAGCGTTGCGAGGGTTATATCTTTTCCGATGGTTTGACCGTAGTTGATGGAAACGCCCATTTTCTGAATTTGCTGCACTTCACTTTGCAGGATATTGCCAGGCAGCCGGTAGTCGGGAATACCCACAGCCGACATGCCGCCCGGTTCACTCAGGGCCTCATAGATCGTGACCTCATGCCCGTTGCGGGCCAGGTGATAGGCACAGGTAATTCCAGCCGGACCGGCACCCACAATGGCCACTTTGCCGTTGTTTTCCGAGGGGGTGACCTCATATTCCGGTTCCTTTTGCTCAGACAGTTCATGATCCGCCACAAAGCGCTTGAGCGCTTTTATCGAAATGGGTTCGTCTAAATTCCCGCGCCGGCAATGTTTTTCGCAGGGTCGAAAACAGACCCGCCCCACAACACCCGGTAAGGGCAGACGTTCGCGAATCACATTAAGTGATTCTGCAAATTTGGCGTCTTTAATCAACTCAATGTATTTGGGAATATCGAGATGAATCGGGCAGGCATCTAAACAGGGGGCGGTGAGCTTTGAATAATAGGTTCCCGTTGACACCTGTTTTTTACCGCTGATGGCCTGTGAAAAATCATCGGCAAAATATTTGAGCGCATGAAACAACGGTGCCGGGCCGGATTTGCCGATGCTGCATTTTGCATTGCTGACAATGGCTTCAGCAGCCGACTGCAAAAATTCGAGGTCCTCTTCGGTCGCTTCGTTGTCGGCGATATCTTGAAAGACCTCGAGCATCTCTTTCCAGCCCGTCTTACAGTAGTTACATTTATCACAGGTTTTTGAATGCTCCAGAACGGCCTCAAAATATGCCCGGCATAGATCAATGATATCCACCTCCGGCGAACGCAGAACAATTCCTTTCCAACCCATCAATGCTTTGATCTTTTCGTCCTGCTTGAAATATTCGGGCAAATCCTGATGTTTGATTGACACCTGGCTTTGCGTTTCATTGGCGCGGTTTTCAATAATTTCTCCGCCCCATGAACTGAAAATTATATCTGTCATGCTATGGCCTCCAAACCCGAACGAGCCGGAATTGAAAATTGAAGATTGCAAATTGAATATTTGTGGATGTCGCTTCGCTCCGTCCTTTTTTAAAATGGAAAGAATTCCTTAAATATTCAATATTCAATCGTTACAAGACAGTGAAAATATTCCAATACAATTTTTTTGCCACAAAATGCACAAAAATAACAACTAATAGCGGACCCGGTTTTTCGGTCAAATTTTTCTCATACCGTTTGGCCGATGTCAATGGATTCGATTATGTTGTTGCTAAAATCATCTATATTCATTCTAAAAATCATCTTTTAGACGATATAAAAAAAAGGAAGTTTTTGTAATAGATAAAAATTAGTTTGCAGAAATAATTTTTTAACGACCAAAGGAGGTAGGCTATGCAGCGTTTTAGTAAAGAGCCAATGGTATATGACGTCGGTGGCGTAAAAATAGGCGGTCAGCCGGGAGATTATCCCACCGTCTGCTGCTTCTCAATCTTTCAGGAAAGCGACAAGGTGTTTGATAAGGGCAGCCGAAGAAAAGGATTTAATGAAGCGCGGGCCGAAGAATTACTGAAAGCGGCAGACAAACTGTGGAAGGAAACCGGAGTGCCCGTCATGGCTGACATTGTCGCCAGCCCGGGTGAAAAATTCAAAAAATATGTGGATTTTGTCACCTCGGTAAGCGACATGCCCTTTTGCGTTGACGCAATTATGATGCCGGCCAAATTGGAGGGCGCGGCCTATTGTGCCGAACAGGGTTTGCTGGACCGGATGTTCTATAACAGCATTACCGTCTGGGAGGAAGATTTGTTGACGGAAGTTAAAGAATTGGCACAAATAGGTGTCAAGCATGTTCTATTGGTTGCCTTTGATCAGAACGATCAGACACCCAATGGCAGAATTACCGGCGCCCAAAAACTGCTCGATGCCATCGAAAAGGCCGGCGCCGAATTTGAAAGTATTATTGTCGATACAACCACACTCAACGCGCCCGCCAATGCGTTGTGCGGACTTTCGAATCAGTTAATAAAGGAGAAATGGGGCTTTGCGACCGCCAGTGCGCCGAGTAACGGTTCTTACATGGAATTGCAGCGGTTTAAGGATATGTTTGGATTTAAGGGTTGGGCCGGTTTTGATGCTGCGATGGAAGCCCTTTCGGCGTTTTATTACAACGATTTAATTTTTACCGGACCCATGGTGGGTGCACCCCGTGTCGTACCCGCAGTTGCGCTGGCCGATGCGTTTTTAGCCACTTCGGTTTTTAATGAAACCAAAGAGCTACCGAAAGATCCCAACCACCCCTTGCTCAAGCTATTTCCTGAGTTTGCCGAACAGCTTAAGGTGGCCTGGGAGAAACCCAGTGATTTAGAAAAAATGTAGCCCCATGGAATGATGCGTTTGTGAAGCTCAGTTGCATACCTTCTTCGAACCGGGCGAGGATTGATCAGCAGATTGCTTGACATCCTCGCCCTTTTCAACCATCATCTGTATGTTATTTCCGGGCACCCCCCCAGATCGTTCACACCAAAAAGACCGAACACGCCTTCCACCGAAAGTAACCCTTTTAAATATAAAGCATATTCGTTTATGCCATGCTGGAGTTGTTGTTTTTTACTTGAGTGAAAATCGGCTTGCTGATTAACATTATCAGTGTTAATAAGATTTGGCACAACACAGCGTATTTTGGAATAATGCGGCCGGCAGAAGGAGGCGTTACCAAGATCGATCTGTTATCAAACAATAAGAAATTTGAGGTATCCTTTATTTATTTAGTACCTTAGCAATTATTTTTGTGTATTTTGTGGCAAAAAAATGACGGAGCGAAGCGACTTCCACAAATATTCAATTTTCAATATTCAATCGTCAATTCCGGCTTGTCCGGGTCAGGTGGGAGATGACCATTTTTGACTGGCAAAGTGAACTGAACCGGGACGGGCACAGAGTTGTGATCTCAGGGCAACCAATTGCCATGCACTGCCATCATTATAATATCAACTTGCAGAAAACGTTAGAAGAGACTTTGGGCGCGGAAGGTGTTCAGCTTCTGTACCGTTCGGTTGAAGAAACCAATTATAATGGGCTACAGCATCTCTTTAACCAATATAAGAAAATCAGAACCCTTAAGTCGAAGCTGGAAATGGCCGCCCTGCTGTATCAGAATTGCGGAATGGGGATCCTACACTTTAAGAAGGTCAGGCCCAATTCGGCTTACATTGTGAGCACCTCCAACCATCATGTCACCGGGTGGCTCGCAAAACACGGGCGACGCAACACACCGGGCTGTCATTTTACCCGGGGCTGGATCGCCGGGACTCTGGAAGTGATTTACGAGCGTCCCCTTGGTTTTTATATCGTGGAGGAGAGGCGGTGCAAAATGCAAGGAGATGATACGTGTGTCTTTCATGTTAAGGAGCGTTAAGTGGCAATTGACGGTACGAAAATAATCCATGCGGTCATGGAGGGCAGCAAGATAAGGGAATCAAAAGGCATCATCCCGCTCTTTGGCGTCTATTTATCACTGTGCGCCACTCAATATTACAATAAACTCAGTTTTGACTTTGAAGAAAAAATGGGCAAAAAGCGTGAATCCGAGGCCAGAACGCTTTTAATCGGTGCTGCCCAGGAGTGCGGCTATGCCACTTTTCAAGGCATCCGCGATTCCTGGGAATGGAAGCAAGTTGTCGCGCCTATGATTGAAAACAAAGAAGATCAGATTTTAGGTTTTGCCGCCGTGGCAGTTGCTTTTGGCTGGGGGGACCTGGAGGTCGAGGAACTGATTCCGGGAGAAAAACTCATTATTCGCGTAAGCGATTCCTATGAGGCCAGAGGTTATCTGGAGCAACACGGTCTTGCAAAATCAGAAAAGTGCTATATGCTCAGGGGGGTTGCCGGCGCCTTCATGGACCTTATTTATGGCGGCGATTATCCCGAAGGGCTTTATGTTTTTTCGGCATCAGAAACTTTGTGCCGCGCCAAAGGAGATGCGTATTGTGAATTCATTGCTAGAAAATCATCTCATCGATCTGACGCTTAAAAGCCAAAGCAAGACTAAAAAACAACAATGCTGGGCGTGTTTATCCTGTTCCAAAGTGCTCTGCCCTGTGCATGGCAAGCAGACCACCGCGTGCTGGCTCATCCCCAAAACCCATTGCACCAACTTTATCCAAGAAGATTTTTTTCAAAAGCTATCCACATGCCTGGTCTGCTCTTATTTTAAAGAACAAGGGGAGATTCACCCGAGTGGCTGGAACTATTTTATTTCCGATCAGATTCATAAATACAATGCCAAGGCCCTGGAGCACCTGTACCAAAAGGAAGAAAGCTTCGTAGAAATTCTTAACCGCATTCCGGATGGGTTATTCACCACCGACCATGAATGGCGAATTACCTACTTCAATCCAGCCGCTGAAAAAATTACCGGTTTTTCGGCCTATGATGCGGTGGGGATGTATTGCAAAGATGTGTTTAAGAACCCAATCTGTGAGTCAGACTGCGCGCTTAAGCACGCCGGCGCAGAAGGCAGAGATATCCACAATCGGGAGTATGAGATTACCAGCATTGAAGGTAAAAAAATACCCATTATTTGTTCAACATCGGCGTTTCGGGACGCCGGGGGACGCGTTACCGGAGGTGTTGAAATATTTAAAGATATCTCTGAGCTGAAAAGACTTCAGGAAGCGGTCGTGAGACGCGAGAAAAAATATCGCCGCATTTTTGAAGGCAGCCACGATATGATCTATACGACCAACCTGCAGGGCAAGATACTGGATATTAATCAAGCCGGCGTTGAAATGCTTAACTTTCCGTCTAAAGAAGAAATGCTGAAAACGGTGCCGGCCAAGGACCTTTACCGCAATGCTTTAGATAGAGAAAAATTTCTGGCGACCATTAATCACAGGGGCCATGTAAAAGACTATGAAGTTGAATTTAAAAAACGCGACGGCTCTCCGATTCATGCCCTGATTTCGAGCCGACGATACGAAAACCCTGAAACCGGCGATGTCGAGTTCGAGGGGATCATTAAAGACATTACCCATCGCAAGCGGACTGAAGAAGCACTTGAACAGCGTAACCGGGAACTTTCGATTCTAAACAGCATTGCCGTGGCCTTAAATCACAATATGGCGTTAAACCTCATTTTACGCGAGACGCTCAAGAACATACTGAAGGTATTAGACCTCAATCGGGGGGCAATTTTTCTGCTCGATCGCGAACGGGAAAAAACCGAGGTCATTGCCGAATCCGGCTTTCAAGTTGAAGACGCTGAAGGCCCACAACAGGTTTTTTTCAAAGATCCGCTGCTGAGCAAAGCCCTCGTCGAAAATGAGATGGTTTTAAAGCCTGAGCCCATATTTCCTACGTTTAAAACGCGTTTTCAAACGAAAGGGAAAAAATTTACACCCTGGCTGACCTGTTTTCTGATTACCTTCAAAGGCAAAGGGGTGGGATTTTTTGGACTTGATATTCACTCATCCCGGAAACTGAGTCAATATGAGTGCCATTTGATGGGATCTTTGGGCAACTTTTTGGGCGGGGCCATTGTGAATGCCCAGATGCGGGAGACAATTCGTCGCAATCGGCAGGAGTTAAGGCGGCTCACCGAAAAATTATTTCAGGGCCAGGAAGAAGAACGGCGTCGTATCGCTCGAGAACTTCATGATGAATCCGGTCAATCTCTAACGGCTGTGAAACTGGCCCTTGAAAAGCTGGAACAAAATGTGTCATCTCAAGAAAAAGGTTTCAAGGAAGAAATCGGCGAAATCATCAGGATGGTGCAAAGAACTTCCTCGGAAATCAGGCACCTTTCATACAATCTGCACCCGACTCTGTTAAGTGATCTGGGTCTTGAACCGGCGCTGGATCTTTATTTTAAAGAAATCAAAAACCATACGAGTCATAACATCGAGTTTAGCATGGTGGGATTTGATCACCGATTGGATGTTGACATGGAAACGGTTTTCTATCGTTTTAGCCAGGAAGCCCTGACCAATACCATGAAGCACTCCGGTGCTGATAACTTCCGCCTCGCCATTATCAAAAGCTATCCCAAGATCATCTTCCGGGCAGAGGATGACGGTATCGGTTTTGACACTCAGATCATTGGAACCAATAAGCGCAATTTAGGCCTGCTGGGTATGCGGGAACGAACCTCCCTTCTGGGAGGAACCTTCAAGCTGCGCAGCCAACCGGGAGAAGGAACCCGCATCAGGATTGAGATACCTTTTGCTGAGTCATTGAGCCATGGCTAATCCAATTCGCATATTAATCGCTGATGATCATACAATTGTTCGCCAGGGTTTAGCAAGTTTGCTGAACGACCAGCACGATTTGAAGGTTGTCGGCCAAGCGGGCAATGGAAGATCAGCTATAGACAAAACGCTTGAGTTAAAGCCGGATATCATTATTATGGATATTGCCATGCCTCGGATGAACGGCATCGAAGCCGTAAAGCGGATAAAGAAAAGAGTTCCAAAAACAAAAGTTTTAATTCTGTCCATGTATTCCCATGAACATTATATCCATGAACTTTTAGAAAGTGGCGTGTCCGGCTATCTTCTTAAGGATTCCAGCGGCCGGGATATCATAAATGCGATTCATGCCGCCATGAACAATGAAACCTTTTTGAGCCCTTCAATTTCCAAGGTGGTTGTGGACACCTATCGATTCCCTCGCAAAGGCACCGCCAGTGCGGAGCGTTATAAACAACTGTCCAATAGGGAGAGGGAGGTTTTTCAGCTGGTTGCCGAAGGACATTCCACGGTCCATTTTGCCATCCAACTCGGCCTAGTTGATCCGGAATTATAAATATCAGCCATTTCAATCGGCTGACAGACTCCCCTAACCCGGATAAACCGGAAATTCCAAAACACAAAGTACGGTTTTTGACGTTTTGCAAGTTCATCTGTTTTGGTCATTGGATATTGAAGATTTGTGGTATCGCTCCTGGCCTTCGTAGCCTTTTCGGCGGAGTAGGCTCGCTCTGTCTTTTCTATTAAAATCGATCGTTAGTTCCTGTCGTCAGACCCTGTCGTAGACCCTGAGGCTCTCGAAGGGAGGCTCTCGAAGGGAGGCTCTCGAAGGG
>JAFDDW010000701.1 GCA_019310665.1 Deltaproteobacteria bacterium | reverse complement strand
ATATCCAATGACCAAAACATTCACCGCAGTTGCACAATATCGCTTGGTGAAGCTTGCTGTGTCGGCAAATATGTCAATTGGCAAAAATGTAGCCTGATTTTTGTTATTTTGAATTTGGGTCATTGGGATTTGTTTGAAATTTGGGTTTTGGTGCTTGGAATTTTCTTAATCATGCTCGCAACTGTACTTAGATATCCGTTACTATTTTGTTTGCGGTCATTTAGAATTTAATACCTTCAAACCATAGGGGCACACCGCCGAGCAGATTCCGCAATTATGTCCGTTGTGATACTGGTAGTAGTTTTCTTTTTTCCAACGATCACATGCCGCAACATCCAGAATTTCTGCTCGCGGCATTCCGGCAACCCAGGCGCTGCCTTTCAGTGCCCCGGCCGGGCAGGCCTCGACACAACGCATGCAGGTGCCGCAAAAACTGCGTTCAGCCGGTGATCCGCAGGGAAGTTCCATGTCTGTAAATACGGTTCCCAGACGAACCCAGGAGCCGAAATTGCGGGTGATTAACTGGCAATGGCGGCCGATCCAACCCAAACCGGCCCTGGTGGCCGCAGTTTTCTGGGGGAAATCCCCTTTTATGTTGACCGGATCGGTACGTTCCGAGGCCGCCAGTGCTTGGGCCTGAAAACCCTTGCGCCTGATTTCGGCTGTCAGCCTGTCGGCAACTTCATTGATCAGATCATTTACCCGCGCGTACTCATCGGCATAGGCCCGGTTGGGGCCGTGTTGGATCCCGGCCATGATTGCGGGAGTCATAGGAATGACATAAGATAAGGCGGAGGGAAATCCCCGTCCGTTGGAATCCTTGGGAGTGGCAAATTTTCGGAGGTCGGCTAAACCCCAGAGGACTATTTTGTGCTGCTGCATGGATGAGACCAACCAGGCAGGAAATTTACGATTGGATTCCGACAACGGTTCGCTCCTGGTGATGTTTACTTCTATACCTTCAAGTCCTTTAAGCCGAATTTTTCCTGCATGAATTGGTGAAATCCTTCGTCATCAAGTCGGCCGCGGTTTCCGAGGAACTCATCGTTAATGGGGCCCGCGGAATAGACTAATTTAGGCGTCTCCGAGAGAACGGCTTCCAGGATCAGATTGGCGATGAGGTCCGGTCCGGGAATATGCAGATCAGCGAACAACTTTCCCGTATACTCTCCGGCTGTCTGATAGATGGGTTTGTAGTCCGGATCTGTTCTGGCCATAAGATCACCTGTCATTTTAGTTGCGGCGTCATTGAATTCCGTGTCGATGGGGCCAGGGCGGATGGTTACCACCTTTATTCCCAAAGGTTCCAATTCTAAACGCATTGCATCCGTGATGGCCTCCAGAGCATGTTTGGAGGCGGCATAGACGCCGCTGTTGGGGAAGGTAAACTTGCCGACAATAGAACTTAAATTAACAATAATTCCCTTTCTCTGACTGCGCATAGCCGGCAGACAGGCCTGGGTGATGCGAATGAGTGCGAACAGGTTGACTTCAAATAGCCGTTTGACGGTTCCAATTGAAACATCTTCCAGGGCACCCCGAACGCTGTAGCCGGCATTGTTTACGAGTACCGAAACAGGCGTCGGCAGTTCGGACAGGTAGCCGCAAAACTTTTCAGTCTCTTCGGGCTGTGAAAGGTCCACCTGCACGGGAGTGATGCCCTCAACCTGATCGGCCAATTCGACGAGACGCTCCTTACGTCGGGCCGCCGCGATGACCGCAAAACCCTTTTGGGCCAGTTTAAGGGCGGTCTCGCGTCCGATTCCACTGCTTGCTCCGGTTACCAGTGCGGTTTCTTTTTGCTCTGACATTTATACCTCCTTATACTGTTGTTTTACCTTTTGATTAAATTTGTCAGCATCAATGATGAAGCGCTCATGAGTACCCTTGCTGATAATATCGACGCCATCATTTAATTCGGTTTCTAATTAAATTCCATTACCGAATCCAACCCCCGTTTAAGACCGGAAAATGTACCCACCTTTCTGATGGCCAGCAAAGCGCCATCAACATAGGGCTGGGAACTGGCACCGGCCTCATGGCGCAAAATGAGCTTTTGATCCGGCATGAGCTTTTGATCCGGCATGCCAAAGATGACTTCGGCACCGATGACGTGTCCCGGAAGACGGATGGCGTGAACCTGGGAACCGTTGAGACGCGCGCCCCGGGTTTCTTGAACCCCTTGTGTTTCTTTGATGGCCACGTCCAGAACCGATTCACGGATCTGGCCCAGCCGGTGTGACAACTCCCGTACCGTCCCGCTGGGTGCGTCAATTTTACCCGAATGAGCATAATCGATTATTTCCCAATGCGGAATATGTGCGGCCGCAATCTCCGCAAACTTTTGCAGCAAGACCACCGTCAGTGCAAAGTTGCCCACGGCCAGGACACCCAGTCCGGAGGATGTGGCGACCTTGTCAATTTCAGCGTAGTCTTCATCCGTCAGGCCGGAAGTCCCAACCACAACATTTGCCCCGGCCTCAAGGGCTAGTAAAATGTGACGCTTGGCAACATCCGATTGGGTGTATTCAACTAAAACGTCACAGGGTACCTTAAGGGCATCTTCCACCGAGCCGCTGACGGGAAGGGCGAGGTCAGCAATATTCAGGGCATCGCCCAGAGATTGGCCGGTATGGCTGCGGGACACGGCCCCGACAAGTTCCATATCATCGGCTTCATGTACGCCTGCGGCAAGTGATGAGCCGGCCCAACCCGTTGCGCCTGCTAAACAAACTTTAATAGACATGGCATTTATCTCCTTAGCAATTATTTTTGTGCATTTTGTGG
>JAFDDW010000700.1 GCA_019310665.1 Deltaproteobacteria bacterium | reverse complement strand
CCCAAAAGTCCGGTATCGATGTTATAAAGCGCCTGAACGCCGCCGAAGGCCAGAGACACATTCTCAACTTTTATAATAGCTTCATCACTCACTCGGATCCACTTTAAGCTTGGGTCTCTTTTTTAACAGCAGTGTGCTAAAGGCCTAAAAAACATATCCGTCGTTGCCGGCCCGGTAACATTTCAGCGATGATCTTACCGGAGCTATCATACACGGAAGGTAATGCGCCGGGTCAGGCTGGCACGACCGCAGGGGCACAGGCAGCGTTGACTTGCCCTTCGGCTAAGTAGCCAGGCCGACGGGGGTCAGGCGGATGGGAAGCTGGACAAAAGGGGGGCTATGCAAAGGTCTCTCCTTTTTCCACCGCCAGAGTAACCATATATAAAGAATCAGATGATAAATGTCAAGCTATCGAATTGATGAATTCGCTTCACAAATTGGGAAACACCAAATAGCCAGAAAGAAGGATCTATTGCATGTGAATTCATCATGTTATAGTCGACCTTAAGAGAAATTAATTTGAACTGGACGGATCTTTTGAATTCAACTATAGTTTGAACGTTGCAGGAAAATTTGCCGGCAGTGTTCGATCTGAAAAAAGATCATAAAATCGAAGTCCTGCGGGAAAGCGTTTCCCCGGGAAGGAGGGCCTTTATGTCGATTATTCAAAAATCCATCGGACAGCTACTCTCGGAGGTTGCAAGAACGAATTCAGATCGAGATGCCCTGGTTCACACCGAAATCGGCAAGCGCTACAGCTATGAAAGCTTATCTCAAGAACTCGACCGGGCAGCCCGGGGATTTTTAAGCCGGGGCATAAAACCGGGAGACAAAATAGCACTCTGGTCGCCAAATATCCCGCAATGGCTTTTTGCAATGCTGGGACTGGCGAAAATCGGGGCCGTAATAGTGCCTGTCGATCCGGCGACAACCAAAGACAACCTGTATTATATCCTGGAGCAATCGGAGAGCCGCGGACTCATTGTTGCAGACAGTGATGATACCGGAAATATGGCGAAAACCGCAGCGGGCGCCGGGAGAGACCTCGCGTTTTTGGAACATATTTTTATCATCTCCGATTCATCCGCTGGGGACCTGATTTCATGGAATGAGTTGATTGCCGGAGGAGAAGACATCGCCGCAGACACCCTGGCAGAGGTCTCAGAGGCCGTAGACCCGGAGAACCCGGTGGCAATTATGTATACCTCCGGCACCACCGGCCGGCCCAAGGGGGTGGTGCTCGACCATCCGGGACTGATCAATAAATCGATGGTGTCCACTGAACGTCAGGGGATTTCTGATGACGACAGACTCTGTCTGTTTTTTCCGCTTTTTCATATGTTCGGCAATACCTGCATCGCACTGGCAGGGCTTCTCAGAGGCGCGGCCCTGATCATGCCCTGCCGAATTTTTGATCCGGTAAAAGTGCTTGGGGCTATTCCCGCTGAGAAATGCACGGCGATTTACGGATCGCCCAGCATGCTGATTGCCCTGATCGACAATCCCGAATTTCAAAAAACCCAGTGGGCCACTCTGGCTAAAGGTATTATCGGCGGTGCGCCCTGCCCCATGGAATTGATGAGACGGATCGTGGAGGATATCGGGGTATCGGATATTACCGTGGCTTACGGTATTACCGAAACCTCCTCCTGGATCACCATGACCCACCCCGATGATGCGCTTGAGTTACGCGTATCAACCATTGGCAGACCCCTGGCCTGCAACGAGGTTAAAATAGTGGACCCGGCGTCCGGTCATTCACTCGCACCCGAACAGCAAGGCGAGCTGTGCACCCGCGGATTTCTGATGAAAGAATATTATAAAATGCCGGCGGCAACGGCCGCAGCCATTGACCGGGAAAAGTGGTTTCACACCGGTGATCTGGGCACAATGGACCCAGACGGTTATGTAAGAATCACAGGGCGGCTAAAGGACGTGATTGTGCGCAATGATATTGAACTATATCCCGTTGAGATAGAGGAAGCCATTTATATGCTGCCCGAGATCTCCGAAGTCCAGGTATTCGGATTCCCCGATCCAAATAAAGGGCAGGAAGTTGCCGCCTGGATGTTGCCGCCTGGATAAAATTAAAGGAAGACAGCCAACTGTCCCTGGAATCGATCGCAGCTCATGTCCAGGCGCAGCTGCCGCTGGAAAAACATCCCAAATATTATAAATTCGTATCCGAATTCCCCATGACCGGCAGCGGCAAGGTACAAAAATTTAGAATGGCAGAGTTGGCTGAGAAAAAATATTCGGAAGTCGGAAGTGGGAATGGGGAAGGCGGAAAGAAATAGCCTAATGGAAAGGACATCGTTAGTGGTTGATTAGTTGATTAAGTTAAAAGAATTCGATCTCATTCAACAAACTCAATCAACTCAATCAACTTAATCAACTCAACGATCCAGACGATCTAAACCATAAAATCAAAGGAAACACTGTTTTGGGAGACCTGAGTGAATTTCCCCTTAAATATCGAATATTTTTAAAAGCCTATCGATGGCGGCGCATCGATCCCGTGCCGTGGGCACCGTTGAAAAAGTCCGTAGCACAAAGCCGCCTGGTACTGGTATCGAGTGCGGGTATTGTTACATCGGAACAAAAACCCTTTGATAACTCCATTCGCGGCGGTGACCCGAGCATCCGCGAAATACCTTCCGATGTTGATGTAAGC
>JAFDDW010000699.1 GCA_019310665.1 Deltaproteobacteria bacterium | reverse complement strand
TTTCCTGCCATTTACCCTCTCCCCGGGATCCTTTGCGTTTCAACGGGTGTTTTAGACGATCGGGATGGGTAAGCCGATCGGGCGAGGCCATCCCTTTGGGACAAATATAGCCTTTGTTTAAATATCCGGCCGGATCACCTTTAACCGTTTCGATTTTATTTTTTTTAACGCCTACGCTTAAGGCACAGCCCCCATGATCCATCCTGGCGCAATGGGTTTTTAACCAGCGAATTTCGTCACTCATCTTTAGCCCTTCATTTACCTATCCAGCTCGGTTCTGACCGCCCGCCCGATTTTTTCCAACAGATATGGCTTTTTAACATAGGTGCCGGCGCCTAAATGCTGGGCCTCTTTTACGCGCGCTGACTCAGAATAACCGCTGGCAATGATGGATTTCTTCTTTTACGCGCGCTGACTCAGAATAACCGCTGGCAATGATGGATTTCTGGCCGGGGTGAATCTTGAGGATTTTTTTGTAGGTTTCAAGCCCGTCGATGCCGGGCTCCATGATCATATCCAACATCAGCAGGTCGGTGGTATGATTGTGCAGGTATTTGACGGCTTCCTCACCGCTGGGCATGGTTGTGACCGAGTAGCCCAATTTTTCCAGCATTTCTGTGGCAATTTGACGCTGTTCCAGGAGATCATCCACCACTAAAATGGATTCACCCTCTCCCATGAAGTCTTCAATGGTGACCATCTCAGCTTCCTGGGGAAACACTTTGCGTGTGACCCGGAAATATAGGGTGATCTCGGTACCGTGACCTTCCTTACTCTGGAGATCAATGTATCCTCTATGGTCTTTTACCGTTCCCCAGACAACTGCCATCCCAAGCCCGGTCCCGCTTCTTCCCATGGTTTTCTTCGTATAAAACGGCTCGAATATTCTTTCCATATCCTCCGGTAAAATCCCGATACCGGTATCTGTTATTATCAGTGTGGCGTAATCGCCTTTGTCGATTTCATCAAAACCATTTTTCACTTTATCCATGTGCTGGTTTTCGGTGGTGATGACAATAGGCCCGCCTTCGAGCATTGCTTCGGCGGCATTTGATACTAAATTCATCACCGTTTTGGATAAATGAACCGGGGAGCCCAGAATGTTTAAAAGGTTTTCGTCCAAATTTTGTTCAACCTTTATGTTGGGATGGTTTAGTTCTAATCGAGCATGTTCAGGACTTTGGAGATATTCTGAAACGATCGAATTTAAACTAACCACCTCGGTGGTCTCAACGCCCCTTCGAGCAAGCGTCAACAGATCCTGGACGATGGCGGCCGCCTTCTCCCCTGACTTTTGAATCGTTAATATCGGTTTTCGCAAGGGACTGTCTTCTTTAAGATCCATTAATAATAATTCAGGATAGCTGACAATACCGGATAGAATATTGTTGAGATCGTGAGCCACACCGCCGGCCAGGGTTCCAATGGCTTCCATCTTCTGGGCTCTTTGCAGCTGGATCTGCAACTCTTCTTTTTCCTGGCTGGCCTGTTTGAGTTCGGTGATGTCATTGCCGATACAAAGGATTTCGATAAAACCGCCGGCGTCGTTGAAAATGGGTTTATATGTCCATGCGATTTGGATTTTTTCTCCCGATCTAGTTTCTGTTTGGTTTTCACTGACCACGGGACGCTCTGGATCTTTTTGTAAAGAAGTGCTGAGCCTGTTAAAGCTCAAGTGGTTTGGACCGGAAGGCGGAAGAATGATACGGGCAGCGTTTTTCCCAACGATTTCCTGCTCCGAATAGCCAAAAAGCCGCTGGGCGAATTCGTTGAAAAAAATAATTTTTCCATTTTTGTCCAAGCGTAGAATGATACTGTTGGCGTTTTCCACCAGTTCGCGGTATTTTTTCTCGCTGCTGTGGAGTTGTTCGAAAGAAATGGCATTGGCAATGCTGATGGCCAATTGTGACGCCACGCCCATCAAAAGACTCATGTCGCTTTGTCTTAAGGGTCGGCTGGACTTGCTGTTGTCCACAGCTAAAAGCCCTAACGATTCCTTTTCATAAATAATCGGCACACAGATCAATGACTGACCGCCGAGTTTGTTTGCGATCTCAGAACTTCGCTGGGAGAAAGTGTTTTGAATTTCACCAAGATTATCTATTAAAAACGGTTGCTGCTCTCTAATGGCAACGACAAAGATCCCTTTTGATTCGGGATTATTCAGATGAAACTGCGTACTTCTCAATATATCTTCTTCGGACTGGTTTTGGCCATATCCGGCACTATATCGCAGCACGGTTTTTTCTTTATTAACCAGCATGATCATCCCGCGGTCGAAGTCCAGCCGTTTTTCCATAACGCCGGCCACTGTTTTCAGCAGGCGATCAATATCAAGAATGCTGGCGGTTGCCTGACCGATTTCCTGAACCATCAGGGCGTTGTTATAGCGTATATTACTTTCACCAATATTGTCCTGGGCGGCTTCTTTCTGGGTTTCAATCATTCGGGCCAACGCTTTTTTTTCAGTAGAGCGATAACGCTGATTAACAGGAGATAGTTGCGGACCAGCGTCCAAAGAATCTTGGGGGATTTCGCCCATGTTATTATGTAGCGGCAGCAACTATCCCCTTTATGAACACAGGAGGGATGATCGATCTGGGCAAATTTGTCTGTAAACAAGCGTGCAACGGACTCAAACTGGCCGGTTCTATTTTCACATTGATAGGGTTTTTCCTTGACACCGGGTCTGGGAATGGTGGTAATTTCAACCTGATTCGTCCCGATTTTCTTGGCACTGACATTAGCCCCCCGGCTCATCAAGACATATATCTTCTCTATAAGCTGGTAGGCGGCCGTCGGGCTCATTAAACCCAGCGCATACTGTTTGGTGGCGCCCAGACCTTCAGAGGATGTTGCATACCGTCCGGCTTCTCTGGCAATATTGGGATTACCTGTGCGGGCTACCAGAACGTCATGTAAACGATCCTGCTGGTCCTGTGTAAACCAGTGCGCCGGGTCCTCAATTTCGTACTTTGCGATTCCCAATTCATCGAGAACCGAATCGACATCAATATCCGGGTAATATTTTTGCAGATATTGAATGTATATCTTGGTTACACGACTGTTATATAAAGGTTCCGATTCGCTCATATTTCTTTTTCTATTACGGGGTCTGACACGGTATTTAGGCCCTTAGTCCGCCTGAGGCGGATTATTGGGTTATTTTCCCTATTTCCAAATGATTGGATATCGAATCTTTAATCCTCCCGTCGTGGTGGGCCCTTATTAAGAAAAGAATAAAGAACTCATTGCCTTATGTCAAGTCAGGATCTATCTCAACTCATTATAGGTTATTGTTTTTTTACCAATCGGTTA
>JAFDDW010000698.1 GCA_019310665.1 Deltaproteobacteria bacterium | reverse complement strand
CCCACGAGTGGCAGCTAAAAAGCAGCGAGGAGACGGTCTATCTCGAACTGGAATCCGACGACGAAGATTACTGGAGTTGGAGCCGGAAGATCCCTTTTGGGAGTCTGGGCAGCGGTCTCAAGGAACACATACAACAGCACGGCGACCCGCCCGACGAGATCGAATTCGAAGGGATGACCTATTATCTGGAAGAGACGGCCGGCGGCCACTTTCTGAAGGGCGGCCAAGGACCGGGCCGGGAGTTTCTGCGGTGGAGTTTTGCCGACGAATCCGGCAAGAAGCTCCTGGAAATCGAGCAATGGGGTGAGAACGACTTTGAGGCCTCGGCGGGCCAAGAGGTAGAAGAATACCAGTTTACTAACATTCTGCCTCGAGGCTGAAGGCCCCGGAACTGAAACAAGCGCGTATGGTATAAATGCAACGTGTGAACATTTACAAAATAACTTAACGCTTATGCGGCGCAACCCTCAATAGACCCCCCACGACCCGGAACGATAGTACCTCATCAGCACCGGATTGCTCTCTGTGTTTATTTTTATCTTGTCCGCGTCAGGGTCTTCCAGGATGCCCTTGCCGAAATGGGCCATGGAGATCATGGCCCCAGGCCTTCAAAATCAAAGGCCAGGACCCTCCGTTTCAGTATTTCCTTGGAAAAATCTTCCGCCCTGGCCCCCAAGACCCAGCCCCATTCGCCCAGGGTCGGAATCTGATTGTGGTAAGGCAGGACGCTGAACCCGGCGGCTTCGACTGTTTTCAAGATGGAAAGAAAGGCCTGGCGTGAAAAGTAGGGGCTGGTGGCCTGAACGGCCAGCAGGCCCCCGGCCATGAGACGCCGGTGGGCCAGGCGGTAGAAGTTTTGGGAATAAACGTGCATCAGGTCCACGCTATCCGGGTCGGGCAGATCGATGAAGATGGCCCCATAGAAGGTGGAATCATCTTTGAGAAAGGCGGCGGCATCCTGATTGATAACCGTGACCCGGCTGTCCTTCATGGACCCCTGATTGACGTCCAACAGGACGTAGTGCGTCTGCGCCAAATCAGTCATGGCCGGGTCCAGGTCTACGAGGGTGACCGAGGAGACATCGGGATATTTTAGGACCTCCCTCAAAGCCAGCCCATCCCCCCCGCCCAGGATCAAAATCTTTTGCCGGTCCGCAGTCAGATTCATACCCGGATGAACCAGAGGCTCGTGGTATTTCTCCTCATCGAAGGTGCTGAACTGCTCCTGGCCGTTGATGTAAAGCCAATAATGGTTTTTCCACTGAGTGATCACGATTTTCTGGTGCGGGGTTTGTTTAGTAAAGATGACCTTGTCCCGAAACTGCCTCTGTTCCCCGTATAGGATAATCGGTTTGGACAGAACTCCCAGAGCCATCAGGACGCTCAAAGAGACGACAAAACTCGATACCAGCAGTTTTTTCCGGCCGATGAGGTCGAAAAATCGCCATAGCAGCAGAGAAGCCACGAGGAAATTAATAACCCCCAGGGCAATGGGCGTATAGGTCAGCCCGAGATAAGGCAGGGCAAAAAAGGCAAACAAGAGGCCGCCCAGGAGGGCGCCGTAATAATCCTTTTCCATGATGGCGGCAATGTTTGACCGTAGTTCTTGATAGGTATCGTTCAACCGGATTACCAGGGGTATTTCCAGACCGATGAACAATCCGATGAAAAAGGCCTGGGTATAGATGAGCAGGCTCGTGTATACGGTGTAGGCGGCCAGACCGTAGGCCAGGATGGCGGCGGAGGCACACAGCAGGGAAAGGCTGAATTCAATGATGATGAAGGTATCCAGGAGCTTATGACGGAAGATCAAGCTGACCCGGCTGCCCAGCCCCATGGCGAAAAACATCAGGGACATTACCAGGGTCCACTGCAGGACCGCGTTGCCGATAATATAGGTAGCCAGGGTTGAGAGAACGAATTCGGCGACGATACCGGCCAGGCCGGTGGCAAAGATGGAAATCTTTAGGACGGCGCTTACAGCGCGAGGCTTAGACACACCAGCTGATGATAAAGGCTGCGGCAATATAGGAAAAGGCCTCGATATAGGCCGCACCGACATTGGGTTTTTCCTGGGCCGCAATTTCGTCCGAAAGCTTTACCGTGGGCAGGAGCACCTTATCGGTCAGCAGGCGGATTATGGGCAGCAGGATAAGCCCCAGTACGGCAAAACCTAAATAAACAGGCAGATCGACGGACCAGGCCGTAAAGTCACCTTCTCCGGCCAGACCGATAATGATCCCGATGGACACCATGGCACCGGCAAAACTCACTCCGGCGGCTACATTGTCTTTTTCGATTTGCTCGTGGATGTTGTAAGGCGTGATCCGTTCGTAAACCAATCCGGCCAGGATAAGGAGGACCTGACCCAAGGCCCAGAAGACCAGGACTGTCCAGATACTCCCGCCTTCACCCGAAACAGCGCCGTAGATGATAAAGCCGGATGCCACGCTGATACCGGCTGAGACCACGCCGGTTCCCTGGTTATGGTCACGAATGAGTTCTTCGCTGACGCGAAACTTAAAAAGGATTAGTTTATCGCACAAAAACCAGGAGATATTGAGTAGTATAATGCTTAAAATGCCATAGATAACAAGGTCGTACAAGTCGTCAACCAGCCCGGCGCTGGGCCCGGCAATGGTCCCGCCGATAGCCAGGACCAGGCCGCAATAGTAGCCGACCACGGCCAGGGCCAGGGCGGCATTGTCTTTTTCCACCAGTTCGAAATTGAGCTTATAGTAGCCGACCACGGCCAGGGCCAGGGCGGCATTGTCTTTTTCCACCAGTTCGAAATTGAGCTTGTATTCCCGGTGGAGCAAGTCGTTGATGACCTTGCCGATCAGAAAGAAGATGAAGAAAGCGATGATGAAGATCGCCGCTGAAACCAGGTTGTCAAGGTCCATGGCCTATTTCCCCCTACTAGAACTCCGGCTGCCATAACCGGACCGGGTCTTTCCGATACGCTGATTCACCCGTTGTGAAAACGATGTTTTTGAGGCCCTGACTTTGGCCGCTCGCCGGGAGTAAAAATTGGGTTTCTGGCTCTTGGTCAGACGGCCGCCGGTGCCGTATTGTTTGTTGCGCCCGTAATATGGCCGTCCTTGACGGCCGTAATCCCGATAGGTATTGTAGTCGGTCCTGTAAACCCGGGAACCTCCGAGCAGATGGGAAAGGAGGGCATATTTACCGTAAAATTCCCAGAAAGAATTACCGCTGGAATCGCGCTGCCATTTCCCGTATTGTTCATCGCCAACATAGTTGTAGCCGGGAGGTCCCACGGAAGTGTTATATTGACCGTCCTTCTTGGACAACAGCGTCATGCCCAGGAAGTTTTCGTTTTTTTGATAGTAATCTTCAGGCACCTTCATCCAATCAGTTGTGAAGGACCGCTCTCCCTGCACGATACGGTATTTGTGGTAATAAGACTTGAAAAAGGTGCCCGTTTGATCCATATCTTCGAGGTTTATGGAATAGGACGGGATATCCCGGAGGTCTTTTTTGATGATGTCAATGGGGAGTCGCCGGCCGCCGCATCCGTGAAGAAACGTGGCCGCCA
>JAFDDW010000697.1 GCA_019310665.1 Deltaproteobacteria bacterium | reverse complement strand
ATGAGTATCTTCGTAGATAAAAATTCACGAGTTGTAGTACAGGGTATTACCGGCAAGGAGGGTCAGTTTCACGCCCGTCACTGTATTGATTATGGCACCCGGGTGGTTGCCGGGGTTACCCCGGGGAAAGCCGGCCAGAAAATGGACGATATCCCCGTGTTTAATACGGTGAGAGCGGCTGTAAATGAAACCGGAGCCAACTGCAGCCTTATTTTTGTACCCCCGCCTTTTGCCGCCGATGCCATTATGGAGGCGGCGGATGCCGGCATCGATGTCATTGTGGCCATAACCGAAGGGATACCGACCCTGGACATGATGAGGGTCATGAATTATCTGGAAGGCAAACCCTGTCGCCTGATCGGCCCCAATTGTCCGGGAATCATCACCCCGGGTGAGGCCAAAATCGGTATTATGCCGGGTCCGATCCATAAACCCGGCGGGCCCATCGGAGTGGTTTCGCGGTCCGGAACCCTGACCTATGAGGTGGTCAATCAATTATCGTTGCAGGGAATCGGACAGAGTACCTGCATCGGGATCGGCGGTGATCCAATCATCGGTTCCAACTTTATCGATTGTCTCAAAGCCTTCGAAGAAGATCCGGAAACCCGAGGGGTCGTCATGGTTGGTGAAATCGGCGGCACCGCCGAAGAGGATGCCTCCAAATTTGTGTCTGAAAACATGAGCAAACCGGTTGTCGGGTTTATTTCCGGCGTCACCGCACCGCCGGGTCGCCGCATGGGTCATGCCGGTGCCATCATCAGCGGCGGCAGCGGCACCGCCAAGGCCAAAATCGAAGCCATGCAGGCCGCCGGCATTCATGTTTCTGAGAATCTAGGCGCCCTGGGGGAATTATGCGCCCGGGTTTTTAAATAATTATTGGATAATCTTAGATGTGGGAGCGGCTTCCAGCCGCGAAAAACTTTAGCCTGTGCAACAGAAATCGCGGCTGGAAGCCGCTCCCACGATTTACCAATATGAAAGATTGGGCTTCGATCCGGTCGAAATCCCAAATATAAATTTATAATTGGAAATTTTTAATGCACGAAATGGGCATTGCCCTGCAAATAATTGAAATAGCCACCGCGTCCATTCCAGCGGATGCCGGCCAGGTACGGGTTGAAAAAATCAATTTAAAAATCGGCAAGCTGGCCGCCGTGGTACCGGATAGCCTTCGCTTTTGTTTCGATGTCGCCGTCAAGGACACACCCCTTGACGGAGCCCGGCTGACCATTGAGGAATTACCCGTGGTGGCCCGGTGCAATGATTGCAATACCCAATGGACCATTGACAGTCCGGTCTTTAAGTGTGAAAACTGCGACAGCGGCTCGCTGGAAATTCTTTCCGGCCGCGAGCTGGACATCGAATCCATTGAAATTGTCGAAGAGGACAACCATGTTTCTTGATCAGTTATTTAAAACCCGGAAGTATTATCATCATGACGGTTCCCGCCACTCCCATCCCCATACCGCAGGCGACGGCATGGATATCGCCACCCGGAAAAGCGGTACTCGGGAAATCAAAGTGGTTCGCAGAGTGCTTGACGTCAACGAGAAAATGGCCGAGCAGAACCGCAAAATGTTTACCGAAAAAGGCATCTTTGTTCTCAATGTGATGAGTTCGCCGGGTTCCGGGAAAACCACCACCCTGGAAAAGACACTGGTTCGCATCACGCCGCAGATCAAAAGTGCCGTGATCGTCGGTGACATCTGTACCACCAACGATGCCGACCGACTTGCCGTCAGCGGTGTCCCCGTGGTGCAGATCAACACCGATGAATTCGGGGGTGACTGCCACCTGGCCGCCCACGTGATTGAAAAGGCTGTGGGAGGGCTGGATCTGGATGATATCGATTTGCTGATTGTAGAAAACGTCGGCAACCTGGTCTGCCCGGCTGAATTTGATATTGGAGAGGATGCGCGCGTCGTGGTGTTAAGCGTTACCGAAGGCGAAGACAAACCCGTCAAATATCCCCTGATGTTCAGAGAATGTGAGGTGGCCTTGTTAAACAAGGTCGATCTGCTGCCCTACCTGGATTACGACAAGGACCAAGCCGTGGATTTTATACATCAGGTTCATCCGGATATGCCGATTTTCGAAATTTCAGCTAAAACCGAGGAAGGCTTTGAGCCCTGGCTCGAGTGGCTGGTCTCATCCGGATATGCCGATTTTCGAAATTTCAGCTAAAACCGAGGAAGGCTTTGAGCCCTGGCTCGAGTGGCTGGTCGGGAAAGTCAGGCAGAAGTCGCGTTTAGTTGATTAGTTAATTACTCCGCTTTGAAAAATAGCATATTTAGGGTTGCAAATTGTTCTTTGAAAACGGAAGTAAGTTGTTAGATCGAAGATCCGGCGGATTAATTATTTTTTGCTGCGCATTATTTTATGCTTTTCTTGACTTTTTAATTTCATCCCAGATGCTGATGATTAATTAATCCGCCCGGATCAACTTCTAAATATTTTCTTCAATTTTCAAAGAACAAATATACTATACCCAACCCTGTTATGGCTTTTTTTCAGGGCGGAGTAATTAAGTTTAGAGGATTTCAGTCTATCTGACTATCAGCCCCCTCAAAATCAACTCAATCAACTTAATCAACCCAATCAACTATATGCGCCTTGAGCCAATTACTTTGTACCTTA
>JAFDDW010000696.1 GCA_019310665.1 Deltaproteobacteria bacterium | reverse complement strand
CCGGTGGTGGATCTGTATGAAAAAGACGATCACTTTATGATCAAGGCCGAACTTCCCGGTGTGAATAAAGACGCTATCAAGATCGATTTACAGGATCGGCTCCTGACTTTATCCGGTGAGCGAACCTATGACAATGAGGTCAAGGAAGAAAATTACTATCGCCGCGAAAGGTCTTACGGGAAGTTTCAACGGGCATTCACCCTGCCGGCTGATGTCGATTCGGATAAGATTAAAGCCGAGTTTAAAGACGGCCTGTTGCAGATAGAGGTTCCCAAGCCCGAGGAGAAGAAGGCCAAACAGGTAACTATCCACTAACTAAATTTTAAATTTGCAATAATTTTTAAAAAGGGGTGACAAAATTTATGTCACCCCTTTTTTTTGTCTTAATCTGATATATATTGTATTCAAATTTGACGGGTTTATCAGGCTAAAGGGTTGAATTATGAAATTCTTATTTAAGATCATCGGCAATTTAATACGTGGTTTCTGGCACGGATTGACTGTGTGCCGGGTTATTATTGGCAATTTAATATTTCTGGCATTGATTGTTATCCTTTTTTCAATCTTTTTTTACGACACCGAAAAAGATTTTCCGGACGAGGCTGCTCTGATTTTATCGCTGCAGGGCGATATTGTCATACAAAAAACAGAAACTATATTTTCAGGGCAATTGTTCGGAGAGTCGACCCGGGAAGAAACCTTGCTTAAAGATGTCATAGATGCCATTGATCATGCCGGAGACGATCAACGCATTCAAGCGCTGGTGCTCGATCTGGACGATATGGGCAGTGCCGGAATCAGCAAGCTCCAGCACATCGGTGAGGCACTCAAACGGTTTAAAGAAAGCGGCAAAACCATAATTGCTTCCGGTGATATTTACAATCAGCGCCAGTATTATCTGGCTGCCCATGCCGATCACATATATATGCACCCCATGGGCGGTGTATTTCTTACTGGATTTGGAATCTACCGCCAATACTTTAAGGCGGCCCTGGAAAAACTGCTGATCCAGTTTCACGTCTTTCGTGTCGGTACTTACAAGTCTGCGCTGGAACCGTTCCTGCGGGATGATATGTCGAAATATGCCAAAGAAGCCAACTTGGCCTGGTTGACCGTCCTGTGGGACGCTTTCAAAGGAGATATTGCCGAGATGCGCGGTTTGGATCCAGACGGCATCGATGACTATATCAACAATGTATCCGAACTTCTGGCCAGGGTTGAGGGGGATACGGCACAAATGGCTCTGGACTACGGACTGGTCGACGAGCTTAAAACCCGTGATGAAGTCAAGGATGAATTAATCCGGCTGGTCGGTGTGGACGAAGATAAGGATTCATTTGAGCAGATTCAGCTTGATGAATATCTGGCAGTTATAAAACCGGAGCTTATGCGCACCGACCCGGATAAGTCCAAGGTAGGTGTCATTGTTGCCCGTGGAATAATTCTAGACGGCACCCAGCCCGCCGGCAAGATCGGCGGGGATAGCCTGAGTGATTTGATCCGCAAAGCCCGCCGTGATGATAAGATCGCTGCTGTGGTGCTTCGCATTGATAGTCCCGGCGGAAGCGCGCTTGCCTCGGAGACCATCCGCAAAGAAGTTGAACTCACCAGACAAGCGGGCAAGCCGGTGATAGCCTCCATGAGTTCTGTTTCTGCCTCCGGGGGCTATTGGATTTCATCGGCGGCGGATGAAATTTGGGCCTCGCCCACCACCATTACCGGCTCCATAGGGATCTACGGGGCCTTTGTAACACTTGAAAAGAGTCTTGATTCTCTTGGCATTCACAGCGATGGTGTCGGTACGACACGATTGGCCGGTGCCTTTGACCCCACGCGTCCACTCAATACAACTGTTGCGGATTCCATGCAGCAAATCATTGAAAATAATTACCGTCGCTTTATACGACTGGTGTCGGAAGGCCGGAATCTGGAAATGCAAGATGTTGAAAAAATCGCCCAGGGCCGGGTGTGGGCTGGGAAAACAGCCAGGGAACTGGGCCTGGTCGATAAATTCGGCAACCTGCAGGACGCCATCCAGTCGGCTGCTGATATGGATTTACGTCGAGCAGGCCCTGACCGCCAGGGAAAAACTGATCAGAGGGCTGAATCGATTTCTGGCTGCCGCTTTCAGCAATACTTCCGGGCGGGCCACCCACCCGCTGGTTCAGTTGTACGGGAATTTCGACGGAAAATTAAAGCAAATTTTGGAATTTAATGATCCCAGGGGAATTTATTCCTACTGCATGATGTGTGAGATTCAATAAAGGCGGACTGTTTAAATCTTTATACTATAGAAATTCCGAGACGTATAAAAAAAATCCCGGGATTTTCCCGGGATTTTGTATTTCTTTTTTCCGACTACGGCCCTATGAATGCTTTATGTTGTAATAACCTCCGCCTTTGCAGGCCCAGCCGGTCTTATTTTTCAAATTGATCATTGAACAGATGCTCTTTGAGCAATTTTTCGGCTGTTTTTTCGGGATTTATCTCGTATGTGCCGTTTTGAATTTGACCTCTAAGCTCG
>JAFDDW010000695.1 GCA_019310665.1 Deltaproteobacteria bacterium | reverse complement strand
CTCCGTTGCGGTGTTGCTCAACCCTGTCTGGGGGGAACATGTCTATTTCGAAACATCGGCGATTATTATTACCCTCATTAAGCTGGGGAAGATGCTGGAAGCCCGGACCAAGGGGAAAACAGGCGGTGCCATCCGTAAACTTATCGGCCTGCAGCCCAAAACAGCAATAATCCTGCAAGAGGGAAACGAAGTGGAAATCCCCCTGACCCGGGTCAAGGTGGAAGACATCGTCCTGGTGAGACCCGGTGAAAAAATTCCGGTGGATGGGACCATCCTGGAAGGGGAATCCGCGGTGGATGAATCTATGCTCAGCGGAGAGCCATTACCGGTGGATAAAAAACAGGGTGATACGGTTGTGGGGGGTACTATAAACGGTCAGGGCCTGTTGAAATTCACGGCTACCCGAGTGGGTAAGGAAACCGCCCTGGCCCAGATCAAGCTTGTCCAGGAAGCCCAGGGCAGCAAGGCGCCTATTCAGGCCCTTGCCGATCGGGTAGCGGCCGTTTTTGTACCCGGCGTAATATTGATTGCCCTGGTAACATTCGGCGTGTGGTGGTTTGCAATCGGCGAATTCGTGCCTGCTCTGATAAGACTTGTGGCCGTGCTGGTCATAGCCTGCCCCTGTGCTCTGGGGCTTGCCACTCCCACGGCCATCATGGCCGGAACGGGCAAGGGCGCGGAAAAAGGAATTTTATTCAAGGACGCGGCAGCACTTGAAAATGCCACCCGGCTAAACACCATCGTTCTGGATAAAACCGGAACCATTACTGAAGGTAAACCTGCCGTGGTTGATATCCTGCCCTTAAACGGGGCAGTCGAAACCCCAGAACAGCTGCTGGCTCTGGCCGCAGCCATCGAACAAGGATCTGAGCATCCGCTCGGCAAAGCAATAGTTAAAGAGGCCAATTCCAGAAATCTTAAACTCGGAAACCTTGAAAATTTCAAGGCTCATAGCGGCTTTGGTGTTGAGGCCACGGTTGATGGTCTGCCGGTTCGGGTGGGTAAACCCAAATGGTTTGGTGGTCCGATTCTTGAAGCCGATAAAGTTCAGGAACAGATCGATGCGCTGCAGCAAGACGGTAAGACGGTCATGGTGGTTGTTGGCGATGAAACCCTGTATGGCCTGGTTGCCGTGGCGGACAAATTAAAAATCGATTCAAAGGAAGCTCTCAGCAAAATCCATGATCTTGGTTTAAAAGTTGTGATGCTTACCGGAGACAACCTCAAAACAGCCCGGGCCATTGGTTCACAGCTGGAAATTGATGAAATCGTAGCCGAAGTCCGCCCCGAGGATAAATCGTTAAAAATTAAGGAATTGCAGGAAAATGGTGAAAAGGTGGGGATGGTTGGTGACGGAATCAATGACGCGCCGGCCCTTGCCCAGGCCGATATCGGGCTTGCCATCGGCACAGGTACAGACGTGGCTATCGAAACCGGAGATTTGATCCTGGCCAGCGGGAGTCTCACCGGTATCCCGAGAGCGATTGAGATCAGCCGCAAGACCATGGGTACCGTCAGGCAAAATCTGTTTCTGGCATTCTGCTATAACACCGTACTTATCCCTGTAGCGGCTGGCGTCCTGGCGCCATTTATCTTTATGCCTGATTTTTTACGCCAGCTCCATCCCATACTGGCTGCGCTGGCCATGGCTCTCAGCAGCATATCCGTGGTGACCAACAGCCTGCGTTTATATAACGCCGAAATTGATTGAGGGCAGGCGATAATGTTTATAAATTTACAACAATACAAAAACAGGGCACTCGCCCGGCTGACCGGGATTTTTCCAATACTTTCTATATTAGTTAAAAGGGGGTGATTAATATGAAGCGATTTATCATACCGAGAGTAGCCCGCTGCAAAGAGGGCTGCCCGATTCAGTCCTGGGCATGACCCTAAAAGGCCCCATCCGGGGACCTGGCCCCTGCCGGCAAAAGCTCTGGTTTCCATGGTTGTAGTGATAATGTCGCTGGGGCTGTTGTTCGTCGGTTTCCGTACCCTCTTGCCTTTGAGCACGCCCATGCTACCCACAACAAGATACTTTTTTCACATCCGGCGTACCGTTATTCGGCGTCACGATATCGGTAATGGTTGGCATAATTCGTCGACGAATGCTTGGACTGCGATCCAAGGCGATTACAGCGGCATATCCGACAACCAATCCGGCTATGGCGCCCCCAATCGATCCGTATATCTCGGCCAGGCCGTACGCTGTTGATGCCCAAACCCCGGTAAAGGCACCGATCAGCAGCCCAAGGATCGGCAGCAGATATAAAATGGCGGCACCTGTAAGCAAGTTCGCCGAAGTCAGATGTATGTTGACCAGATCACCGGTTTCGGCGCCTATGGGATTGGCCACGCGGCTTTCCATTTTAGCGCTTGTCAAACAACTACGGCAACCACTTGGGGTTGACTGACATCCTCCACAGGCGCTTCTACGGTCCGTGACAACCTGGGCATAGTTGCCGGATTCTGTTTTTGTAACGATTCCGATGTATATAAATCATTTAAATATTGATGAATTCGACTTTTTGCGAGTTCATCAAATATTAATTTTTATTGTATTCTCCAATTTCATTATTATTATAATGCTACATAGTGGTACAGCAAGGGGCGTGCCATATCCAAAGGAAAAATTGTTAACCATAAGACATTACAATATAAAATTTTTTTTAATTTGATTTTGGGAGTGTTGGCGCGACTAAATATTTTTAAATTTGCATATATATTACCCGGTTTTTGCCGATTGTGCTGATTAACCGGGTATTAAATATCCACTTCGGTTTTGGCAGTAACCAGAAGATATTGTCTTCGGAGATTTGTGAATTATGAAAAAAAACACAAATTATAATCCTATTCGAAAAAGATATAACAGGTTGGCCTTTATCTATAATTTCTTAGAGGCCCCATTGGAATATTTTCGATTTGCCTCCTGGCGGAAAAGGTTGAAGGATAACATAACCGGAAACCGAGTCCTGGAGGTAGGTGTTGGAACCGGGAAAAACCTTCCTTATTATCCAAAAGGAATTGAAATAACTGCGATTGATTTCAGTCCAGGTATGCTTAAACGTACGCGTAACAAGGCATCGGCGGAAGATGTTCGTGTTGCTTTAATTGAAATGGATGTCCAGCAACTGGATTTTCCGGATA
>JAFDDW010000694.1 GCA_019310665.1 Deltaproteobacteria bacterium | reverse complement strand
TTTGTTGACTGGATCAGCCATTTGATGAGAAAAATCAATCCCACCAGAATAAGAACCCAGAAAATCATCATAAAAATACCTCCAAACCACCCCATGCCCCATCCGCCCATCATGCCGGGGCCCATGTGCCAGCTCTGATTATTGCCCCATTGGGCCAGGGCTTCGGTTGATGAAAAGAAGACAATGGATAGGGCCAGGGCTGTTATTGCTCCTGTCGTTATTGATTTAATGTATTTCATTTTGTTTACCTCATAAATCCCAACCCGGACAAGCCGGAATTGAAGATTGAAGATTTATGGTATCGCTTCGCTCTGTCTTTTCAATTTAAATCGATAGCATTCCTATTCTTATTTTCCGCATTCCGCATTCCAACTTCCGAATTCCTTATATGATACTACTCTGCCATGGATCCCGGCCCCTTGTGGTATTGACGGGAGTCATCACGACTCCGCCCGCCAGGACCCATCATTCCCCGACCTCTGCCGTAACCGCCACCAGGATCGCCATAGGGACAGTCGGGATTTCCCTGGTAGCCATATCCGCCTCGCCCCATCATTCCGGAATGCATCCTACCGTGGTTCATGTGGCCACCGCCCATAAATCCCATTCCCAGATCAGGGTTGATCTTTCGAACCCGGAAGATATGGTCCAGGCGCTTTTGGGCCAGTTGGGCTTTGGTATCGGAAATTTCTTTTTGTATGGCGGCAGCTCTGGTGGTGTCCGGGTTTTGCCTGGCCATCTCACTGGCTAACTCAAGACGTTTTTGATAGACTTGCCGGCGAAGATCTTTGGTGTCCTTAAAAAAGGCTTGACGCTCTTCTTCCAGCTTCTTGCTATCTTCTTCACTCAAATTGTCGAAAGCTCCCCATCCGGAAGCGCCATACCCACCATGATGCCAGCCCGGCCCCTGGTGCATCTGACCGCCAGGGCCGTAGCCCCGTCCCATGTCCGCAGAAGCGCCGGCTGCCAAAACAAGAGTAAAAAAAGCAGCAATCAACATAATTTTCCAATTCTTAAACGGTGTATTCATTTTTCTTCTCCTTTGGTTCTCAATAAAAATTGAGGATAATGAAATGGTAATCACGATATGTGATTTTGTAATTATCTTATTACAAGCAGCGTGCCAACACATCGTCTATAAATTGAATTCGGATAGTAACCATTTGATAATAATGGGAATATTATTTAAATTAATTTTATAAAAAATTCGAAACTGGAAATACCCTGAGAATTCAAGACCAAAAAGTGTGTAAAAAATATCCAACATGATGCGCTAAATTTCATGGATCGCGTAAAAAGTACCCATCTATTGACCTTGATTTAATGAAGCGAACCCAATATAGGTTAAATTATGATGTCATCCTTTTATTGCCTTATGCCTTGAGCCTTGCGCCATGTGCCCTTTTGTATCACAGAAACCAGAGACCAGTAACCAGCAACCAGAGACCAGCTTAGCTTGACTGAATACTGCGATTTCGATATACGTCTTTATAAATGCTGCTCGAATTCAAGAACATAAGCTACAAATATCCTGACTCCATCAACGAAGTATTCAAAAATCTAACCTGTAGAATTTCCACCCCAGGTTTTCATGCCCTGTTCGGGCCGTCAGGCGTCGGTAAAACCACCCTGGCCAAAATGATGACCGGAGAAGTCAATGGCTTTGGCGGTGAAATTTTAACATCCGAAATTCACCGCATATTGTACACCTACAATCTTGAAAGGCTGCCGGGATGGTCAAGTGTACGGGAACATCTTCAAGCCACCACGCCGGAATCGGGCAAAGATAAAATCGACGAACTGGTAACCGCATTCGGCCTTGAAGCCTGCATGCAGTCACGCTTTGCCCGGCTTTCCCTGGGGCAGCAAAACCGCACCAACCTGGCCCGTTATCTCTTGCAGGATTTCGACCTTTTGATCATGGATGAAAGCCTGGCCAACGTGGATGAAGTCACCAAAGAAAAAATAATCCTCACAATGAAAAATTTATTCCCTGACCGGTGTTTCCTTTACATTACGCACAGTGTGGTGGAAGTGGCTAAATTCTGCCGGCAGATTCTGGTTCTTCGCGGGCATCATAGAAGTCCGCAAACCATATCGATTCAGGGCCGCAAACCATATCGATTCAGGGCCGGGACCATACAGACGGAAAGGCCCTTATAAAGAAAGACCTTGAGCAGACCATGCTGGAGATTGTTAATGCTGCATAGACGCATTTATCAATTCTTTATCATCTATTTGTTGGGGATCATGACTCTTTTTATGATCAAGTATGTTCTGAACCTCTCCGACTATGTCATCCCCGGCCCGCTGGAAATCTGGCACACCGGCGAAAGTGTTTTTATTCGATATTTTTTCAACGTGATCGATACCCTGTCTATTGCCGTCCTCGGTCACATTCTATCGATTTTTCTGGCAACCATTATCGGCATCATCGGGCGCCTGACCCTCTGGATCGGCTCTTTCATTCGGGTGGCCGCCTACAATATTCAATCCTATCCCATCGTCGCTGTGGCGCCCATCATTTTCATCCTGCTGGGAGACGGGCTTTCTTCC
>JAFDDW010000047.1 GCA_019310665.1 Deltaproteobacteria bacterium | reverse complement strand
AAAAGGAGTTGATAGCATGCCGAGGAAAGAAATTTCTATTCCTGATAAAATTGAACATATTTCCATATTGAATGAAGAGGGGGAACTGGATAAAGCGCTGGAGCCTGATATCCCTGAAGATCTTCTTCTGAGATTGTTTCGCGCGATGCTTCTGGGGAGAAAATTTGACGAGCGATTGCTCAACTTGCAGCGCCAGGGAAGAATCGGAACATTTGCGCCCACAAATGGCCAGGAAGCTGCTCATCTTGGAGCCGCGGCCGCTCTTCTGCCTTCTGATTGGTTCGTTCCGGCTTTTCGCGAAACAGCCGCTGAAATTTGGAGAGGCAGAACGTTGGAAAGCGTTATCATATATTATAATGGATTTAACGAAGGCGTAGACATACCGGAGGATAGTAACGATTTTCCGGTATCCGTCCCGGTCGGGTCGCAGATTATTCATGCCGTCGGACTGGCCTGGGCAGCCAGATATCGGCAAAAAGACGATGTCGCCATGGTTTTTTTTGGTGATGGGGCAACCTCGGAGGGCGATTTTCATGAAGGACTCAATTTTGCAAGTGTGTTTCAAACGCCGGTAATTTTTGTATGCCAAAATAATCACTGGGCTATTTCTATGCCCCGCTCTAAACAGACCCGTTCGAAAACACTGGCTCAAAAGGCGTTGGCCTATGGCATGCCCGGCATCCAGGTGGATGGCAACGACATTCTGGCGGTATACGCTGCCGCCCAAGAGGCCGTTAACAGAGCGCGATCCGGAGGCGGCCCCACTTTGATCGAGTGTGTGACCTACCGTATGGCGGTTCACACCACGGCTGATGATCCCAAACGCTACCGCACCGAAGAAGAAGTCGAGCAGTGGAAAAAACGGGACCCAATCATACGGTTTCAGAAATATTTGATAGATAAAGGAGTCCTTTCGGAAAATAAAATTGCCGGCCTGGATTCCGAAGTTGAGGAAGAAATTCAATCCGCCATTGATCGGGCCGAAGCGCATATGAAAACGCTGGGCGATCCCATCGACATGTTTAAACACACCTATGCTGAAATGCCGCCTTTCCTGAAAGAGCAGAAAGAGGCGTTTGCCAGAGAGCTCGCTGAGAGGGGTGAGGAGAAAAATCATGACTAAGATGACCATGGTTCAGGCCCTCAACCTGGCGCTGCGGCAAGAAATGAAAAATGATGACGGCGTTATCGTTATGGGGGAAGACGTGGGAGTGGATGGCGGTGTTTTTCGGGTAACAGATGCTCTCATCGATCAGTTCGGGGAAGATCGGGTGCTGGATACGCCCCTGGCAGAAACGGCTATAGTGGGCATGGCCATCGGAATGGCGGTCTATGGTCTCAAGCCGGTCTGTGAAATTCAATTTTCCGGATTCAGCTATCAAAACTTTCACCAGATAGAAAACCATGCCGCCCGGCTGCGCTGGCGGTCACAGGGCCGATTTAACGTGCCGATGGTCATGCGAACCCCATACGGCGGCGGTGTAAGAGCGCTTGAACACCACTCCGAAAGCCGCGAGGTCTATTGGGCCCACACACCGGGCCTAAAGATGGTGATACCATCGGGTCCGCGTAATGCCAGGGCTTTGCTGGTCAGTGCCATCCGTGATCCTGACCCGGTAATATTCTATGAACCCAAAGCAATTTATCGGGCCTTTCGCGAAGAAGTCCCGGAAAAAGAAGAAGTGATGCCCATCGGTAAATCTCAAATTGTGCGGGAGGGCGGGGATCTGACCATGATTTCTTATGGTGCCATGATGCGCCCGACCCTGGAGGCGGCGGCAGAGCTAAAAGAGAAAGACGGGGTCGAAGCAGAAGTAATCGATCTGCTGACCATCGCACCGCTGGATGATGAGCTTTTTGTCCAATCCGTGCAAAAAACCGGTCGGGCTGTGGTTGTTCATGAGGCGCCCCGCAGCTTTGGCCCCGCTGCTGAAATTATAACCCGGTTAATGGAAAAGGCATTTTACTACCTGGAAGTACCCATTGAACGGGTGACCGGATTTGATATCAACATGCCGTTGTTCAGCCGGGAAAAAGCTTATTTGCCGGACGCCAAGCGGATTCTGCGAGCCGCCAACAAGGTGCTGACAACCTGAATTTCATTTTCATTTTTCTTTTGTGGTAATAGGATTCAGATTTAAAGCTAAGGAATTCTATCTATTCTAAATTGATGGAGCGAAGCGACTCCACAATTCGACATTCGACATTCGTCATTCCTAGAAGGGAGGAATAATGTCCAGATCATTCAAACTGCCGGATCTGGGAGAAGGCATCCATGAGGGGGAAGTCCTGGCTGTCCCTGTTACCGTCGGGCAGGAGGTAAACGAGGGCGATATCATTCTGGAGGTTGAAACCGATAAAGCTGCTGTAGAAATTCCTTCGCCTTTTACCGGCAGCGTTCAGGAAATATTGGTCAAACCGGGAGATATCGTAAACGTCGGTGATGTCATGATGACCTTTTCAGGTGGTGAGGAGGCCCAAGAAGTTGAGGAGAAAAAACAAACCGAAGGGCCGGCGCCGCCTGCCGAAGCCTTAACAGCCGTATCTCCCTCGGCTGTACGGACCCAAACGGGACCGGTTCCGGCATCACCGGCAACCCGGCGTCTGGCGCGGGAGTTGGAAGTCGATCTGCACCGGGTCACGCCGACAGGACCGGCGGGGTTGGTGACGGCCGAAGATGTGCGTGCCTCGGCGGATAAAGGACAAGTGGCCCGGGAAACAGCCACAGCATCTGCGGTCGATGCAGCTGAAGGCCCGCGCACTATTATTTCAGTACCGGAACTACCTGATTTTACGAAGTGGGGTTCGGTGGAACGCGTCCCGTTTCGTTCCATCCGCAGAGCTACCGCCAGGCAGATGTCCCTGGCCTGGTCGCAAATACCCCATGTCAACAGCCAGGACGTGGTGGACGTCACAAAGCTGGAAGCCTTTCGGCAAAAGCACAAGGCCGAAATTGAAGCTGTCGGAGGCAAGTTGACCCTGACGATTTTTGCGATCAAGGCGATTGCAACCGCGCTGAAAACCTATCCAAATTTTAATGCCACTCTGGATACAGCCAATTCTGAAATCGTCATTAAGCATTATTATAATATCGGTGTGGCGGTCAGCACGGACAGCGGTCTGATTGTTCCGGTAGTCCGCGACGTGGACCGCAAAAGCATCAGAGAACTGGCAGTCGAGCTTAATGATCTGGTTCAGCGAACCCGAACCCGTAAAACGACACTGGAAGAAATGCAGGGCGGCACATTTACGATCTCCAATGCCGGCGCGATGGGGGGCGGGTTTTTTGCGCCTATTATTAATTATCCCGAAGTTGCCATTATAGGCGTGGGCCAGGCGCGCATGCAAGCGGTGGTCAGGGAAAAGGGAAAAGACGATTTCGTGATTGTCCCCCGGCTGATGATGCCGATTGTGCTTTGTATTGATCATCGGGTGTTGGACGGGGCCGATGCCATCCGCTTCCTTAAGGTTCTCGTTGATACCCTGGAGGACCCGGATGAGCTATTCATTTCAATGATATAAATAAGATAAACTCGAAACCCGAATATCGAATTTTTGACGGTTTAAAAGCTCAATTTCACTTAACTTGCTTATCAGTATTTAAACATGAAATAGTATTGGAAGATAATAAAACATGGTAATGGGAGAGTTAACGCAGGAAGCCGAGGTTCTTGTGATCGGCAGCGGACCGGGGGGATATGCGGCTGCATTCAGAGCAGCCGATTTGGGTCTGGATGTGACCATGGTTGACCCGGGAGCACGGCCTGGAGGCGTATGTCTTTTTAAGGGTTGCATTCCGTCCAAAACATTTCTTTATCTATCAGAACTCATTTTCGATGCCGCCAAAGCCGAGTCCATGGGTGTGGCATTCGACAAACCGCGCATTGATCTGGAGGCTCTGAGATCCTGGAAGGGCAAGGTCATCGACCAGCTGGCCAACGGCCTGGTCAGTTTGAATGACCGCAGGGGTGTTCAACTGTTAAAAGGGCAGGTAAAATTTGAAGGCTCTGATACGGCACGAATTTATGACTCCGAGGTCAGCCACATCAAATTCCGCCATGCCATTTTGGCAACCGGCTCTCGCCCCATACCGTTTCCGGGCACGACCTTTAAGCCCGGGGGGCGAATCATGAGTTCCACCGGTGCCTTGGCGCTGGCGGATATTCCCGAGAAACTCCTTGTTCTTGGGGGCGGCTATGTGGGGCTGGAATTGGGAACCGTATACGCGGCCCTGGGAAGCAGGGTCAGCCTGGTGGAGTTGGAGGACAGACTGCTGGCCGGGGTTGATCAGGATCTGGTGCAGCCGCTGCACCGCAAACTAAATAAAATATTTGACAGCATTCATCTTAAGACCAAAGTCGTCGCAATGGCGGAAAAAGAAGGCGGGGTCGAGGTAAAGTTGGAAGGTGACATCGACCCGCCGCAGCAGACTTTTGACCGGGTACTGGTTGCCATCGGCCGTAAACCGGGTTCCACCGATATGGGTTTGGAAAACACCAAAGTTGAACTCGATGAAAAGGGATTTGTCATCGTGGATGACCGGCAACGGACGACAGATGAGAGAATCTTTGCCGTCGGCGATGTTGCCGGGGGTATGATGCTGGCCCATAAAGCGACCCGGGAAGGCAAGGTAGCAGCGGAAGTCATTGCCGGTCAACCGTCAGCTTTTGATGTCCGGGCAATTCCGGCGGTGGTTTACACTGATCCTCAGATTGCCTGGTGCGGTATGACCGAAGAACAGGCCCGCGAGGAGAAGCGATCTGTAAAAGTACAGCGATTTCCGTGGAAATTTTCAGGCCGGGCCACCACCATGGGTGCGCCGGAAGGTTTGACCAAAATAATTGTTGATCCGGACACCGGACGGATCCTCGGGGTGGGCATCACCGGTCGCGATACGGAGGGATTGATTTCAGAGGGCGTGCTGGCCATTGAAATGGGAGCCCTGGCCGAAGACATGGCCCTTAGCATTCATCCTCATCCGACGCTTTCCGAAACTGAAGGTGAAGCCGCCGAGATGTTTTTGGGCAGCGCCACACACATTTTAAACAAAAAATGACAAATGTCGAATGACCTTCGAATGACGAATGACAAATGTCGAATGACGAATTGTGGAGTCGCTTCGCTCTGCATTTTATGGTCCCCTGAAGTGGGTTTTGGTTACTAATGCGGCAATAACAATTTAGACATTGTTTATCGAGATCTAATCTCATATTCACCGCAGAGCCGCAAAGTGCGCAGAGAATATTTGTTTTATGTTTGCCGTTGAGATAAAAATTCCTCTGCGACTCGAGCGAAGCGGGCGGTGAATCGATGTCTAAACAATAATGAACTCATGAGGAAAGGATTGGTAGCATGAAATCGGATTTGGGAAAATCAAAAGATGAGCTGATCGAAGAGCTGAAGGCGCTGAGGCAGAAGGCGGCCGGAACCGAGGCCTTGCAGAATCATCTGGCGGATGTTGAAAAGTCATATAAGCAGTTGCAGGCCCGTTTTGAGGAACGTGCCCGGGCCCTCGAGCGCGAATGCCTGGACAGGGATCAGACTGAAGAAGCCCTGCGCATGGCGGAGGTGATCATTGACAAAAGCCCGGCAATCCTTTTCCGACGAGAAGCAAATGACAAATCCACGCTGGTTTATGTCTCCGACAACATTCGACAGATGGGCTATACGGCCGAAGAGTTTTTGAGCGGTCGGATCCATTTCAGAGATATCGTACATCCGGACGATATGGAGCCGCTGGGGGAGGAAATTAAAGACTACGCGGAAAAAGATGTGGAAGAATACACCCAGGTGTATCGGCTTTTAACCAAAGACGGTGATGTTCGCTGGGTGGAAGACCAGACATCCGTGGAGCGGGATGCGGCAGGTAACAAAACCCATAATCAGGGCATACTGGTCGATATCACCGCGCGCCGGCTGGCAGAAGAAAAGGTGCGCAAAAGTGAAGAAAAATTTCGCCGGATTGTCGAAACTGCCGGCGAAGGATTTCTTCTGATGGATGAAAGCCTGCGTATTGTTGATGTCAACGATGCTTATTGCAAATTGCTGGGATACTCCCGGGAGGAAATCATTGGTAAGACCCCCCTTGATTTGGCAACCGAAGAATTCAAGCAGTTTATGATGACCCACAGCGAGAGCATCATGGCCAAAGAATATAGAAAGCTTGAAGGCACGTACATTGCCAAGAACGGCCGTCAGGTCCCGATTTTGATTCACGGCAGCACCCTCAGAGATGATAAGGGAAATGTTATCGGCAACATGGCTTTTGTAACAGACATGACCGAGCACAAGAAAGCCCTGGCACTTGCCGGTGAGGTCCAGAAAAGCTTGCTGCCCCAGGAAAAGCCGGTGGTGCCGGGACTTGATATCGCCGGCCGCAATGTCTCCTGCGATGAGATCGGTGGCGACTATTTTGATTTTCTCTGGCGGCGTGATACTAAAAAAGGCCCGTTTAGTGTCGTGGTGGGAGACATCTCCGGCCATGGCGTGGATTCGGCCCTGCTGATGACCACCGCCCGGGCTTTTTTACGAATGCGGGCCTCTCAGCCTGGAACCATTTCAGAGATTATCACGGCCATGAACCACCATCTGACCCAGGATGTTTTAGAGAGCGGCCGATTTATGACCCTGTTTTATCTGACCATCGATCCCGACAATGATCGTATCGATTGGGTCCGGGCCGGCCACGATCCCGCTCTTGTTTATGATCCCGCGCGGGATGAATTTCAGGAACTGAAAGGCAGCGGGGTTGCCCTGGGAGTGAAAGAAGACTTTACCTACCAGGAAAATAACATGGGCGGATTGACCAACGGCCAGATAATTGCCATCGGAACAGACGGCATCTGGGAAGCCGTCAACAGCCAGGGCGAAATGTTCGGCAAGGAGCGGTTTCGTAGTATCATTAGAAAAAACGCCAGGGCCGGATCCAGCGATATTTTAAACGCCGTTTATAACGAACTGAGCCAGTTCACCCGGGGACAAAAATCCGAAGACGACATCACCCTGGTCATTATAAAGGGTGATGGGCTTAATTAGATATAGTTGATTAGGTTGATTGGATGATTGGTTGATTGAGTTGTCCGTGGTGGTTGCCCCAATCTGAGATGCGCCATTGAATCCGGCTTCCCCTGAGTCTTATCTCCTTGACAATATGTTGTATTTTTCATAGTCCTATACATCCACCAGCAACGTTTTAAATTCACGAGGAGGTAACCTATGGGACCCACGGCTGACTGTAAAAACCTACTGGAATGTGCATACTACTGGGAGAAGAATGCTCCGGATCGCATGTACTTCACCCAGCCGATGGGTGGCGGGGATGACAACATCAAGACTTGGACGTGGAAAGAGGCGGTTGTTGAGGCACGTCGCATGGCTGCCTATCTCAAAAGCCTCGATCTGCCCGAGCGCAGCCACATCGCACTGTGCTCGAAAAACTGTGCACACTGGATAATGGCGGATTTGGCCATCTGGATGGCGGGGCATGTCAGCATTCCGATCTTCCCGATTCTGACGGCAGACATCGTCCAATACACGCTTGAGCACTCAGAGTCGAAACTTCTTTTTATGGGTAAACTCGATCCGGTCTGGGATGAAATGAAAAAGGGAGTGCCCGCGGATCTGCCCATGATCGCCTTTCCCCTTGCCCCTGAGAATGATGTTGAAAAGTGGGACGACATCGTCGCCAAGCACGAACCGCTGGCTGAGCCGGCGGAACGCTCCCCCGACGAGATGGCGACCATCATATACACGTCCGGGAGCACTGGAAATCCCAAAGGGGCCATGCTAAGTTTTCACGCCTTGTACCGGAGCGCCAAAGGCATATCGGAGTATCTCAACACCCATGAAGACGATCGGGTGCTGTCCTATCTGCCGTTATCGCATGTCTTCGAACGGTGGGTTGCCGAATCACACTCTTTTTATGCCGGTTTTCCACTGTATTTTGCAGACAGCCTCGATACCTTTGTACAGGATCTGCAGCGCGCTCGCCCCACGTTGTTCATTTCGGTGCCGCGGCTGTGGCTCAAATTTCAGCTTGGTGTTTTCCAAAAACTACCTCCGAAAAAGCTTGAACGCCTGCTCAAGATTCCTATTTTGAAAGGCATCGTAAAAAAGAAAATCCTCACACAGCTGGGACTCGATCACGTTCGATTTGCAGGTTCAGGCTCAGCCCCGATCCCCAAAGAGATTATCGCGTGGTATCGCCGCCTGGGGCTCGAGCTGCTCGAGGGTTACGCGATGACCGAGAACTTTGCCTATTCACACTGAACCAAACCCGGGGAGGTTCGTCCGGGATATGTGGGTCCGCCATATCCTGACGTCCAGCAGAGAATCAGCGAGGAAGGTGAGATCCTCGTCAAGAGCCCGGGCAACATGATGGGTTACTACAAGATGCCGGAGAAGACCAAAGAGGATTTTACCGAGGACGGTTTTTTCAGGACGGGCGACTTGGGAGAAATCGACGATAAAGGACGTCTGAAGATCACCGGCCGGGCCAAAGAGCTGTTCAAAACCTCGAAGGGCAAGTACGTTGCACCGGCTCCCATCGAAAACCTGCTTTCCAACCATCCGCGCGTCGAGGCCTGCTGTGTCACCGGGGTGGGTTATCCCCAACCGCATGGGGTGGTGATGCTATCGGAGGAAGCTCGAAGTGCGTTGGATCAAGGTGGAAAGGCCGCCATCGAAAGTGAGCTTACGGAGCACCTCAACAGCATAAACAGCTCGCTGCCGCACCACGAGAAACTGGCGTTCTTTGCCGTGGTCAAGGACGAATGGCTGCCGGAAAACGGCTTTCTCACACCGACCATGAAACTTAAACGGGCCAAGCTCGAAGAAATATATGGCCCGCTTGCCGGCGGATGGTATGCTGAGAAAAAGCAAATAGTGTGGCAGGCCTGATAATTAGGATCAAGTCTTCGTTTGACCTTTCAGGATGTTGCGTTCAATATGTTCAAGGCGGTCTTTAAATTTTCTATCCTTTTGCAACTTTGTTTTTACGCCGCTAACCGCAATGCTGACGGAACTGTATCGGTTCAATCCATTTCTTTAAAAAGATCCCCCCCTTCGGGCACGGT
>JAFDDW010000693.1 GCA_019310665.1 Deltaproteobacteria bacterium | reverse complement strand
TTGCTTGACTTTGAGATAATAGCATTCCGCAAATCGCTACATCTGCAATTAACAAAATTTTGGTCGTTTTTTTTTTTTTTTTTCTCCTTCCTGATAAAATCGATTGAGACAAATACGGCCGCGTCTCTTTCGGGGTTAGTGCAACCATTCATTTGGCGGACTGTCCATTTTAATTGGATTCCCCCGCTACTATAAACGTTTGGGCACACATTTCTGGGGAGAGGAGCCACAAAAGGGATGGCAACAGCACATGAAGAGGCCTACTAATATCATATTGCTTGAAAATATCATTGAGAGCAATTATAAAGAAGGAATGAAAGCAATTGTGCTGGGTATGGGGCTGCAGGGAAAGGCTGTCATTCATGACCTTGAATCAAGCAGCCTGATCACTGGGATTTTTGCCGCTGATCTTTTTGCAGCTGAAAATAGTCTGGCTGAGGCAGATGATTACCTGAAAAAAAGGGGCTATTCAAAAACTAAAGCCATAAAACTTGATGTTTTAAAGGAAAAGGACCTATCCGGAAAATTTTCCGAAAGAGGTGTCAACGTAGTTATCTGTATGCTGCCCATTGAGCTGGCACTCACGGCCGCCAGGGCCGCGCTTGATGCCGATATCCCTTTTGTAAGTTCAAACTACACCTATGCTCTGAGTGTGCTGGATGATCCGGCCAAGAAAAAAAACGGGATTATTCTTCCGGAAATGGGACTTGATCCCGGGATTGATCTTGTTCTAGGGCGTCTGGCCGTCGATGAGTTAGATGTGGTTCATGGCTTTTACTCCTACGGCGGAGGTATACCGGTTTACTCCTACGGCGGAGGTATACCGGCACCTGAATGTGCGGACGACAGCCCGATCAAATATAAAATCTCCTGGATTTTTGACCGGGTACTTGACGTTTATGTTCGTGAAGCACGGCTTGTTAAAAACGGCCGGCTTCATATTGTGCCCGGCCATGAAATTTTCAGGGAAGAAAATGTTCATGAAATTGAGTTTCCCGGCCTTGGCGCTGTGGAAGCATATCCCAATGGAGATTCCGAAAGATATGTAAAAATTTTTGGGCTGGGTAAAGAACTGGTGGAAATGGGCCGTTTCGCCCTGAGATGGCCCGGGCATTCCAAATTCTGGCGCACGATGGTGGATCTCGGCCTCCTTGACGAAAATCCAGTCAAAGTAAATAAGGCGGATATTTCTCCGCGTGCTTTTATTTCAAACTGCTTGACCCCCAAACTTCAATATAAAAGTGACGAGCAGGATATTGCCCTGCTGAGAGTGGAAGTGTGGGGCCTCAAAGAGGGCAGAAAAGTGAAGGTCACTTATGATCTGATCGATTATCGGGATATTGAAACCGGACTTTTTGCCATGAACCGTACCGTAGGATTTACAGCCAGTATTGGTGCCCAGATGATTCTTACCGGCAAAATTACCCGGGCTGGTGTTCTGTCACCCGTACGCCATGTTCCTCCTCATGAATTCATTAAGGAGCTGACAGCGCGGGGAATGCGTATCGATTATAAAATCGAGGAATTGGATTGAGGGAAAAGTGAAAAAGATAGGGGGAGACAATATGATAAAAACGATTGGTATACGCAGAGAAGATAAAAATGAATGGGAAAGAAGAGTTCCTCTTGTCCCGGGTGATGTATTGGAATTAGGTGACAGATATGGGATAAAAACCATCATTCAGCCATCGAAAATCCGTATTTTTAACGACGAAGAGTATCGGAGAGTTGGTGCCGAGATCAACGAAAATTTGAAATCGGCGGATGCCATTTTTGCGATTAAAGAAATCCCACCGCATGTACTGGAACATGGGAAAACCTACCTGTTTTTTTCCCACACGATTAAGGGCCAGCCCTATAACATGAACATGTTGAAAAGGTTGATGGAACTTGAATGCAACCTGATCGACTATGAACTAATTGTTGGCCGCAAGAACAACCGTTTAATAACCTTCAGCAGGTACGCGGGGTTTGCCGGATTGATCGAAACCCTGCACGCTTTTGGTCGGAAAATGGAGTTGAACGGATACGCAACGCCGTTTGCAGAAATAAAACAGGCCTATCAATACGACTCCCTGGAAGAGGCTAAAAATCATATCCGAAAAATTGGGGCGATGATCTCAGAAAATGGGTTCCCCAAAGAGTTGTCACCTCTGACAGTGGGATTCTTAGGGTATGGCAACGTATCAAAAGGCGCTCAAGAGGTTTTTGATCTCCTGCCTTTTAAAACCGTCCCGGCAGACCAACTGGAACAATCGATCGATAAAATTGCCGCCGATAACCATTGCCTTTTCAAAATCGTATTCAAAGAGGAAGACATCGTAAAACCGCTAAGCGGGACGTTTAACCTTCAGAATTATTACGATCACCCGGAAAGATTTAGTTCTGTTTTTCACAACTATCTCCCCAACCTTAAAATACTCATAAATTGTATTTTCTGGACGGAAAAATATCCCCGGTTTGTCACCAAAGAAAATCTTAAAAAAAGTTTGACCTTGATTCAAAAATCAGGAATAAAGGTGATCGGTGATATCAGCTGTGATATTAACGGTTCGATTGAAATTACCAAAGAAGGCACGATGCCGGACAAGGCCTGTTATACCTATGATGCTGAAAACGATAATTTTGTGGATGGAATAAAGGATAACGGTATTACTGTGATGGCAATTGATAATCTTCCCTGCGAATTCTCGCGTGAAGCATCAAGCTCATTTTCAGGTGAATTAAAAAGTTTTGTGAGTGACATTATTACGGCGGATTTCAGAGAAGACTATAATGAAATCAAACTCCCCTATGAAATTAAAAAGGCCATTATTTTATACAACGGTCGTCTGACCGAAGAATATGAATATATGAATCAATTTTTATAGCCTAGGTACGATTTCTGATATATTATATTTTCAGTATGTTGAGGTAATGGCCAATCAGCGACCACCAGCAGAGCTGGGGGTATGAGGAAGGCCCCTCGAAGGGGCCGGGGCTACGCTCTGCTGGTGGTCGCTGATTTTTAA
>JAFDDW010000692.1 GCA_019310665.1 Deltaproteobacteria bacterium | reverse complement strand
TTTGCTGGTATCAATGGGACGTTCGTTGCCGTAGCTGACGGCAATTAGACGGGGTGATTCGATACCCTGGCGAATGAGAAAGGATTTCACGGCTCCGGCCCGCAGATCTCCCAGAGCAAAATTATACTCCTTTGAACCGGATTAAAAAAAATCCTTGACACACAAGTTTTTTTTGTTATAGTTCTCCCTATGAACAATATGAGAGCTAATAAAAAGGACGAGGTTAGCGGCTATCAATTAGATAAATTTCAGGATCTTATCGCGAGATTGTTTCAGTGCTGCCAGGAGCGCATGCAGTATCAATGTGAACGGTTTCAGCTTCCGGATGCGGAGTTTCGATGTCTGGGAATGTTTGGAGAAGAGCGCTATCTCACCGCCAAAAGCATCGCCCACAGAATGAATGTGGTCAAAAGCCGGGTATCAAAAATCATTGACGGTCTTTTAAAGAAAGGCTTGATTCAGCGTATTAAAGACCCCGAAGATTCCAGGGTTCATCTGCTCAGCCTGACACCCCAGGGTCAAAAAAAAATGAATGAAATCAATGAGTTTTTGGATGAAGTTTATGGCGAGGTGCTATCCCGGATGGCAACCGATCAGCGCCGCGCCATGCTTACCAATCTTGACATTCTCAAGGCTTCCATGGAGGCCGTAAAAGAAATGATGGTGTGATGCTCAAAGGCTTTTCCAGGCCGCCGGCGGAGTTTTAATTATTGGATTTGATATTTAGCGGCCGAAAAATTTTTTATTTTAAAGTTCATGGTATAAACTAAAAAATGGACATACTTATCATAACCATTTAAAATAATGAAAGAATAAAAGTTAATACTAAACACAAAGGAGGACGTCATGGATATGCAAAACTTAGAAACTCAGTTTGAGGAATTAAAATCCCAGGTGGACGCTTTGAGCAAACAGACCGTCGAAAACAAACTGTCTATGGTCGTATTCAGCGGTGATCTGGATAAGGCTCTGGCCGCCTTGGTCATCGCCACCGGAGCGGTGGCCATGGGTATGGAGGTGGTGATGTTTTTTACCTTCTGGGGGACTACGATCTTAAGGGACAAGAAAAAAAAGGTCGGCGGTAAAGATGTGATGGGTAAAATGTTCGGTGCCATGTTGCCCACCGGCACCGGCGATGTGAAACTTTCCAACATGAATATGGGCGGCATGGGAACTGCCATGATGAAATCCCTGATGAAAAAGAAAAACGTGGCTTCGCTGGAAGAAATGATTGAGCTGGCCGAGGAACTCGGTGTGCGCATTTACGTATGTGAAATGTCTATGGATTTGATGGGTTTTAAGCGCGAGGAATTCATCGACTACAAGGATATGGGATTTGCCGGCGTGGCGACCTTTTTGCAGGAAGCTCAGAATTCTAAGGTTCAACTTTTTGTTTAAACAGGAGGCGATGGTGGACAAAGTGATCTACTTTATTCTGGTACCGATGGTCTATATTGCATTTGCTGCTTTTTTTATCGGTACCGCGGTGCGATTGATAAAGATTTTTCGGGAACCCAAGCATCCCACCACGCTGCAGATTTTCCCCGATAAACGTCCACATTGGCTGTGGGCCCTTCACGATACATTTTTATTTCCCACCGTACGACGGCACAAGCCGCTGCTGTGGGTCTTTTTAATGCTTTTTCATATCTGTCTTTTGCTCCTTATCATCGGGCATATAGAGCTGTTCGGTGAGTTCCAAATTTTCCAAATCATCCCCCATGAAATCTTTCTGGGCCAAGGTTATATTGGTCTCTTACTTGCCATCGCGCTGCTTTATTTTCTGTTTCGTCGATTTGCATCGCCGGTCAGAGAGCTGTCGGTACCCGAGGATTACTACCTGCTTATTTTGCTGTTTCTGATTGTCATATTCGGCAGTGAGATGGACTGGGCCAGGCGATGGTATGGTTACGAGGAGTTAACCGGCGAAGAATATCAGGAATATTTGCTGAGTCTGTTGTATCTGAAGCCTTATCTGCCGGATGCGGTGACTGAAAGCGGGCACTCTTTCATGCTGGTGCTGCACGTCTTTTTCGCCAACTTGTTTTTGCTGTTTTTTCCGTTCAGCCAGAGCATGCATTCGTTTTTGTCGTTGCCTAATGAATAAGCTCCGACGCGGTTGAGAGCAGGTTTCAGGTGTCGGGTCTTTCAGGCTAAAAAGATTTGCCACCGTCCCTGATGGCTCAGAATCATGAAGTAACGGGCCTTAAAAATGCTGTAAATCCCAAATAACAAATTCCAAAAAACAAATAAATTCCAATGACTCAAATTCTAAATGCTTGCACTATATTTCAACTCCACATTACAGATTGAAGGACTAAATAGATGGACCAGAAAACACGAGATGATCTGCTCAATCTTTTCCAGGGCAAATTAAATGAGGCGATGCGATTTTACCTGGAAACCTGCACCCGTTGCGGGGTTTGTACCGAGGCCTGCCACGTGTACGCATCCATGGGACAGGTGAGATACATAGCCGCCTACCGGGGTGAGATTGTACGCCGGCTTTACAAAAAAGATTTCAATGG
>JAFDDW010000691.1 GCA_019310665.1 Deltaproteobacteria bacterium | reverse complement strand
TCTCTTCTGGAAAAACCTGCCGTATCAGCGTCTCAACTCATCGAGCAGATTAAAATAGAGATATTCAATCACATCGGTGATGCCCCCCAGTTTGATGATATCACGATGATTGCTGTTCATCGTCTAAAAAAAAGCACGCTGACGAGGTGATCATATGACCGTAGAACCACGGGAAAAGCGAACCGAAGAACCGCAGAATATCGAATGTCGAATGTCGAAGGAATGTATTCTGTCTATTTTATAAAAAAAGACTGGGCAAGCCTACTTCGCCAAATTGGCTACGAAGGCCGGGAGCGAAACCACCCTTCCATATTTCGGAACTTATTTTTGAAAAGCGGTTTAAAAGGAAACAAAAAATGACTGAAGAGAAAGAGGACAAAACCTATGATCTTGAAGACCGGCTAATCGACTTTGCTGTTCGTATTATTCGGATGGCAGAGTCCTTGCCAAAAACAAGGGTGGGCAATCATATTGCCGGGCAATTGATCCGTTGTGGCACCTCCCCTGCTCCCAATTATGGGGAAGCCCAAAGTGCCGAATCGCGAGCTGATTTTATCCACAAAATGAAAGTATGCCTTAAAGAGTTACGTGAAACAAGAGTATGGCTAATAATGATTGTGAGAGCCAAACTGATTAAACCGGTTTCTAAACTCGACTCCCTGATTCAAGAGAACAATGAGCTAATTTCAATATTTGTCACCAGCACAAAAACTGCAAAAAAGGTAATGAAAAGGATCTCATAATCGGTTTTCATTTACTAAAAATGGACAGAGCGTAGCGATACCATCCTTCGACATTCGATATTCTGCGGTTCTGCGGTTCTACGGTTCTCTTTTTCCCTGGTTCTGCGGTTCGCATTTCCCCGGTTCTGCGGTTCGCTTTTCACTACTTTCAGGAGAATATTATGAATCAAACCAAATATCCTAACCTTTTGTCCCCTTTACCTTTTGTCCCCTTTGGATTTAGGTTTCACACAATTAAAAAACCGGGTTCTCATGGGTTCCATGCACACCGGACTCGAAGAAGCTCCCAAGGGATTTGAGCGAATGGCGGCCTATTTTGCCGATAGGGCCAGAGGTGATGCAGGGCTTATCGTCTCCGGGGGCGTAGCACCCAATGACGCCGGATGTGTTGCACCCGGGGCAGCCAAACTGACCACCGCAGAGGAAGCTGAACAACATCAGGTCATAACCAAAGCTGTTCATCTGGAAGGCGGAAAAATTGCGATGCAGATTCTGCATGCCGGACGATATGCTTTTCATGAAAATCTGGTGAGCGCCTCGGCGATTAAAGCGCCGATAAATTTTTTCAAGCCCAGAGCATTGGACGAAAAAGAAATCGAGCAACACATCAATGACTATGCCGGCTGTGCCTTATTGGCCCGCCAGGCAGGCTACGACGGTGTGGAGATAATGGGATCTGAAGGGTACCTCATTAATCAATTTATCGTATCTAAAACCAATAATCGCACCGATGATTGGGGCGGCAGTTTTGAAAATCGAATTCGATTTCCCGTTGAAATTGTCCAACGTGTCAGGGAAAAAGTCGGGTCTGACTTTATTATAATTTACCGGCTTTCGATGATCGATCTGGTAAAAAAGGGAAGCTCCTGGGAGGAAGTCGTCAAATTGGCCGAAAAAATTGAACAGGCCGGTGTGACGATCATCAATACCGGCATCGGATGGCACGAAGCCCGGGTTCCGACCATTGCCACCGCGGTGCCGCGGGCAGCCTTTACCTGGGTAACGGCGAAATTAAAAGGACGGGTCTCCGTGCCCCTGGTAACCAGCAATCGCATCAACACGCCCGAGGTGGCCGAAGAGGTGCTGGCGCGGGGTGATGCCGACATGATATCCATGGCCCGGCCTTTTCTGGCGGATGCCGATTTTGTAAAAAAGGCGTCGGAAGACAGGGCCGATGAAATCAATACCTGCATTGGTTGCAACCAGGCCTGCCTGGATCACATTTTTCTTGGCAAAATATCTTCCTGCCTGGTCAACCCGCGGGCCTGTCATGAAACTGAACTCCAATATCTGCCGGCAACAAAGAAAAAGAAGATTGCCGTCGTTGGTTCCGGGCCGGCCGGTCTTTCCTTTGCTACGGTCGCTGCCGGCAGGGGCCATGAAGTCACATTGTTCGAGCAAAATGACACAATCGGCGGGCAGTTTAATATGGCCAACCAGATCCCGGGCAAAGAAGAATTCAACGAGACCCTCCGCTATTATGACAAGCAGCTCGCACTGAGCGGAGTTCAAACCCGATTAAGCTCGAAAGCCACGGCCAAACAACTTCTGGGAGAAAAATTTGACGAAGTAATCCTGGCCACCGGTGTAACGCCCCGAAAACCGGACATCGAAGGGATCGACCGTCCAAATGTGTTAAGCTACGTGGACGTCATATTGCACAAAAAAGCGGTTGGGCGGCGAGTTGCCATCGTCGGCGCCGGTGGAATCGGTTTTGATGTGGCCCAGTATATCACTCATCAAAATCTGTCTACCAGCCTCGATCGCGACGCATTTCTAAAAGAATGGGGGGTGGATAAAGAGTTTCGTCATCCCGGCGGATTGACACCTACTCGCCCCCAGAGGCCTCCAGCCGAACGCGAAGTCTATCTCTTGCAACGCAAAACAAATAAAATCGGTGAAACCTTGGGGAAAACCACCGGATGGATCCATCGCGTCACTCTCAAACAGCGCAACGTCGCCATGATCAATGGGGTGACCTATTCCCGTATAGATGATCAGGGTTTACATATCGTCCTTAAGGATCAACCCAAAGTTTTGGAGGTGGATACCGTCATCATCTGTGCCGGGCAGGAACCACTGAGAGATCTTCAAGATAACCTGGAAAGCGAGGGAATGACGGTTCATTTAATCGGGGGCGCCGAGCTTGCCGTTGAGCTGGATGCCAAGCGGGCTATTGAGCAAGGAGCCATACTCGCGGCGAAGATATAACAATCTATCCACTATTATATGTTCTTTAATCAATAATTTATTGAATTCCAAAGTAAAATTCCAAATAACAAGCACCAAATTACAAATAAATCTCAAATCACAATATTCAATGACCCAAACTTGATGGTCTTGCAATTAGTCCGGAACCGGCTCGGACTGTCGTTCCTGCGAAGGCCGGAATCCAGTGATTTCAGTATGTTCTGG
>JAFDDW010000690.1 GCA_019310665.1 Deltaproteobacteria bacterium | reverse complement strand
CCCACATCCCCGGCAATCATCCGGGTGGTGGTGTCATTATAACCGTATTCACCAAATATCTTGCGGGCCGAGGCCAGAATTCTGGCCTTCATTGAATTGGGATCTTGCCGGGCCCTTTCAAGGCGTGAAGGCATAAACCGCCCCCCTCTTAATCGAGCAGTATTTTCCAGCTATTTTTCCAAACATATGTTTCCATCAATTGATTGAGAAACTAACCGATATGGTCAGCATATGTCAAGGATTAAATGAGCCCAGAACCGTGGCGGACATCGTCGATGCGTGGATTGTATACCAGCGCCCACGTGAGCCGAAAGAATTCTATGCCCTGGCCGAAGAGATGATCATGCGGAAGCATCTGGATCTTCTGGTTGCCAATTCAGCTGTGGTTAAAGAAGGGGAGCGGTATGTTCGAATTGATTAAAAGTTGGATGAATAGTTTTTGGTTTTTGGTTTTTGGTGTTTGATGGGTTCGAGAGCAAACTAAATACCAAATACTATACACCAAACACGCCACGTCTTGAGCGACTGACTTTGGGCTTATAAATTGTTGCAGAAACGAAATAAATTGAGGTGTTACTCATCCAGCTTCTTCTTTTCTTCCAGCAATTTATTAAGCGTCCCATTAATGGTCACAAGAGACGCTTTGACATCATTCAGCTGACTGATGACGGATTCCTTGTCCATGGAGCCGGCATCTGCTTTGCCGGCCCCGCTCCCGATTTTTCGGGAAATATCATCCAGACGGATTCCCAGCGTGACGATGAAATACAGCAGAAGTAGAAACGTAAAATCTTCATCCTGCCAGTAAAGCACCTGCCAGCCGATTATCATAAGGATCAAAAAAATGGCACTGGTGACAAAATAGGGATGATCCGTAATCCACTTTTTCATTTAGCCTTCTCGAGCTCCTCGTCTCTTAGCACCCGACGTAAAATTTTGCCGACGTTTGAAACCGGCAACGTGTCTCTGAATTCAACAATTTTGGGTCGTTTGTACCCGGCCATGTTCTCCTTGCAGAATTCAAGAATTTCCTCTTCGGCGGCCGTTTCATCGGGTTTAAGCTCGACATAGGCTTTGACGATTTCCCCGCTCTTTTCATCCGGCACCCCAACGACCGCCGCGAGCGCCACTTTGGGGTGTTGAAACAGAATATCTTCCACATCCCGCGGGTAAACATTGAAGCCGCCAACCAGTATCATATCCTTTTTGCGATCCGTGATCAGAATATACCCTTCTTCATCGACATGGCCGATATCTCCGGTCAGAAAATAACGCTTGCCGTCCACCTCCTGAAACACTTTTTCGTTTTCATCCGGTCTGTTCCAGTAGCCCTGCATGACCTGGGGGCCGCTGATGGCAATTTCTCCATCTTCACCCTGGGGCAAGGCCTGGGTCGCAGTGTCGATGTCCAGAATTTTAATGTCCGTGCCGGGTATCGGAAACCCGATGGAACCGATTTTTCGTTTTTCCCGGCTGGTCGGATTGGAGCTGGCCACCGGGGCCGTCTCACTCAGGCCGTAACCTTCAAAAATAACCGCACCGGTTTTGTCCTCAAACTGTTTGCATACTTCCGGAGGCAGCGGCGCACCGCCGGAAAAACATCCAATCAGAGATGTCAAATCGTACTGGTCAATCTGAGCATAATTGGTGAAAGCCACAAAAATAGTCGGCACCGCAGGCATAATGGTCGGTCTGTATTTCTGGACGGCCTTGAGCACTTCAGTGAACGGGGGGTTACCCGCCCGGGGATCGGGGATACAGATGAGGCTGCCGCCGATGCCGCAAGAGGACAGCATGGCAACCGTTAAACCGAAACTATGGTACCAGGGCAGGACCCCCAGATAGGTGTGGAATCCGCCTTTGCGAAGCTTTTCCGGCTGCCCGCCGGGCTCATGGACGAACATCCCCCATTCCTCCAGGGCCGCGAGGTTATACATAAAATTTGAATGGGTCAGCGCAGCGCCCTTGGGCACCCCCGTAGTCCCGCCGGTATAGATGATCAAAGCCAGGTCCTCGGTCGGATTAATCTCAACCGCCGGCGGCTCCGGCTTGGCACCCGCCACCACATCGTCAAAGAAAAGGTGGCCGGGTTGGTAATTAGCAGCCTTTGGAATTTTGCCCACTTTGGAATTTTGCCCAGCAGCCCCCCCAGAAACGCTTTAACCTTCGGCAGGTAAGATTTGATGCTGCAGACCACTACGGTATCAACGTCGGTATCCTTAATGGCATTCACCGTTGTCGGGTAAAATTGGGGATGATCCATGCAAAATACCGCTTTAGCGCCGGCGTCTTTCAACTGGTAATTTAGTTCGTTGGCCGTGTAAAGGGGATTGCAGGTCACACAGACAGCGCCGGCTTTGATGATACCGAAAAAAAGGGCCGGATAATGGGGAATATTCGGAAGAAAAATTGCCACCCGATCCCCCGGTTGAATACCGCGCGAAACTAAAAAGTTGGCAATCCTGTCGGCGGTATCCTTTACCTGGGAATAGGTTCGGGTGGCATCATTAAAAATGGTGTAATCCTGGTTGGGGTAGTCCCGGGCTGAGTCGTCGAGAATTGAAAACAGGGGTTTTTCATAATCGCTTACATCATGCGAAACACCCTCCGGCCAGTTGGAAGTGGGCCAAGTCGTAGCAACCATTTCAACCTCCTTGCGCTGATGGTTAGTACCCCAATTGTGGTTACCAATTGGGAGTTAATTGTAAGAATTAATGATCACGGCAGTATATTGAAATCAGCCGTAGGTGTCAAACAAGAAAACAATCGAGGTATAACAAACTAATTACTCCGCCCTGAAAAATAGCATATTCAGGGTGATAAATAGTTCTTCGAAAATCAAAGTTTGTTTTTTAACCATAGGTCCGGCGGATTAATTACTTAATGCTGCGCATTTAATTTTTATGTTTTTCTCTTTTTAATTCATTATAGGCACTGGGGTCTAAAGAAACATAGCAGCAATTAGGTGGCCGTAATAATTGACTATTATTCATTTACCCTAAGATTAATTCACCTCATCAGCCTTTGTGCGATTCAGTTTCAACAATGATTAATTAATCCGCCAGGATCAGCGTCAACATAGCCTAATAAGATTTCAAAGTACAAAAATATTTTACCTACTCCTGATATCGCTATTTTTCAGGGCGGAGTAATTAGCAAAAGAAATTACAGGTATTCAGAATAATCGGACAGAATCACATCGTGCAATTTTTGTCCGATGGCCAAACCTAGGTCAAGGAACTGAGGGCCGTATTTTTTCCCGGTTTCCGTTCGGAAGGTAGTCTTAATTTTTTCAAGGCTTTCCATGCCCTGGGGATAACGGGCCATGAATTTTGACAGCGGCGGGTTTAAGAAGGATACC
>JAFDDW010000689.1 GCA_019310665.1 Deltaproteobacteria bacterium | reverse complement strand
TTAGTACCTAACCCACCTTCGAATTCTGTTTAATCCCATCTTTTAGATACAATCAAGTATAATTATACATATATTGTAGCCTTTGTCAAGGTTTTTTATATAATTTAAATATAATTTATATAATTTATGTATATAGTTGTTTAGAATTAAGATTGTACTACATATTGTGTTGGTGCTTTTCTAATTGGGATTTGTGGTCCCCGGCACTTCTTACTCGTGTTTCCGCTTCCTTTGAACGAAGAGCTGGTCGGCGTATTTTCTGAAAATAATTGATGCTATTTCACCCAAAAGACCTCAAAAGGATCTTTACGGACGTACTGGATTAAGTCCTGGATAATGAAGAAATGGAATATCAGCAAAAAATTGAGGCCATATAATCAAACTTATCTTTGCGGGGAGTACTGCGGGGAATGATGATTTTGCCGAATAAAAAAGGCCTTAACTAAACCAGATAAGTCCTTTATTTTACTGTGACAAGGGCGATCCGGGGTTTTGTAAAACCAAAAGCGTGTTTACTGGCTGAATCGATACCCTTCTCATTAATATAGAGGCGATCCCTACCAGTGAGGTGGAATTTTAACTGAAGGAAGACTTTCTGTGAAATTCCAAGGGTTGCGTTATCTGTAGTGATCAAAACTTGAGTTGAAAATCATTTGATTGAGGCCCAGACCTAACCTATCCTCCAGCGCAATATAACCCCTCCCTGACCGGCTGCTTGCATTCAAGATTTCAAACAGAATCTTGGACTTTTTTTGGAATAGTCCATATTCAATAAATAGCAGCATCTTTTAATCGGAGGGCTTTTCAGGATACTTATCGTAATATGCACTTTGAGCCAGCGGATTTTGCTTCGTTTACCAATAGAATACTGAAAATGCCGTGATTCAAAAAACAGTAAACGCAACTGCACCTTTCGGCATGGGAAGTTTAGATATCACAGATTTTGTTGGCCCTTATTTCCATAAGATAAGTTGGAGTTACATGCAATTTTGAAAGTGTTTATCTATTGCAGATATATTAAATATCGTTAGGTTGGTTATTCAGGCAAGCCTGCCTTACGCATACCGTCAATAAGGAGCTTTTTAGAGGCCTCGTCTTTAAGCGCGATATGCTTAGCATAATTTTCCGCTGAGAATTTGGGATTTATCCTAAGCACTTCTGCTGCTTCAGCATGTGCATCCGCCTTCCGCCCTAATTTAACGTAGCATAAAGCTAAGTTCAAATGAGAAAACATATCATCGGGTTGCAGCTGAATCGCTTTTTTATAATCGTGTACCGCTTTTTCATACTGTCCTGTCAAGCGATAAGCATCGCCTAACCTACCTATGTACCAGCCCGGTGGAATTGGGTTCAAGCGCATTGCATTTTTAAGTACATTTATTGCTTCTTCCGGCTTACCGGCAGCGTTTAAAATCATACCCAAGCCCGCATTTATCTCAGCGTTATTTGGAAAGAGGTCACGAGCTATTTCTAATTCCGAAATGGCCTTATCAAATTGCCCTTTCTGCGAATAGGCATAGCCAATCAAGAAATGTGCGCCAGCATCGCTGTCTCCCCGGTCAAGAACTTTCTGCGCCAGTTCAAAGGCCTGTTCGATGGATTTTTCAGGTGTTTTACTCGTGCCAAAAACCCCATCCATAAGAAGGGTCCAGGCAAACATTTCCGTTGCTGACGAATAATTCGGATCCAAATCAAGGGCTTCTTTCGCCTTTTGCCTTGATAAGATATTGTCATCGGGAGTGAAGGCCTTGAAATGCTCCAATGATTGCATCACCTTTATGTAAGCCTCAAAGCTCTCCGTTTCAGGTCCCCAATTCGCCGACTCTCCTTCGGTCAATTTTACCTGCAGGGCAGCGGCAATTTTCATCGTGATCTCATCTCTCATAGCAAATATATCTTTCAGCTCTCTGTCGTATTTTTCCGCCCAAAGGTGGTGACCATTCGTTGCATCAATAAGTTGAGCTGTGATCCGAATCTGGTCACCGAATTTCTGGATGCTACCTTCCAATACATACCGAACTCCCAGATCGCGGCCTAGGATTTTGGCCAGCGTGGTAATAATATCTTCAGTAAATCCATCGCTGAAAAATTCTTGCCCCGGATCACCACTCAAATTTTTAAATGGCAGCACAGCAACTGAGGGCTTATCAGGCAGTTCAAGCGTTTCACCGGTGATAGATTCATAGTCAATAGTAGGCTCCAATAATATCTTATAAACACGTACTGGTTCCTTGATGTTCTTGACCTTATGCTCACCATAGTAATCAAAGCTCAATTCCAGCTTGTTCTTGATCTGGTCATAGGTACTACGTGAAACACATATTCCCCCAGCATCTGCAAGGCTCTCTATCCTCGCAGCAACATTGACAGCATCCCCAAAAATTCTGTCTCCATCCTCAATCACATCACCAATGTTAATCCCAATACGAAACTCCATCTTCTTATCTTCAGGAAGTTCTTGATTCTTATCTCTCAGTCCTTTCTGAACCTCTACGGCACACTGAACGGCATCCACTGCACTATCAAACTCAGCCAGTAAGTTGTCACCCACAGCATCCACGATTCTTCCACCACGCTGTTCAATACATGTTGACATGATATTTCGGTAATCCTTCAGGGTCTGGATCGTGGAAACCTCATCATCCGCCATAAGGACGCTGTAACCTTTTACATCGGCTGAAAAAATGGCTCTGAGTTTGCGTGTGACTTTTTGTTCGTTGGACATGATGATCACTTTCATTGGTTGCGTGGCATAGAAGATGATAGGTCTTTG
>JAFDDW010000046.1 GCA_019310665.1 Deltaproteobacteria bacterium | reverse complement strand
AAAATGCCTACAAAAGCGGATACCGGTACAAAGAGAACGAAAAATATGATGACACAGGTTATCAACGAAGAAAGCGTCGCGTTGAGTTTACGATGCAAAATGCGGTAAACCGGAGGAAAAACCCCGGTGACAACGATAGCCAGAACAATTACAGATATAAACGGCCACAGAAGCCAGCCCAGCAGAAAACAGGATACCAGAAATAAGGCCAGGAAAAACCACAAAATGATGTCACGCGGTGATGATGGGCTCAAATTACCTCCCTGAAAGATGGGTGTTCCGGCTGATTTATTCTGGAATGATAAAAATTTCCCCGCAAAAAAAAAGCCACGGCACATTAAACCAGTGAGCAAAGGGTCTGGGCCGTGGCGATAATCAAAAAGTGTCTTGCAATCAAATTCGTACGGATATTATCTGCTAAAAAAAACTCCGGCGATCGACAAAAGAATGATCTCATAAATGAGCACCGGCATATAATTCCCATCAAAAATACTGTAGGTAATTCCTCCACCGATAATAGCCGGTACGCCAAAAAATACCAGTATTCCTAATTTTCGACTAACGCTCATCCCAGTTTCCCTCCTCCCGCAATGGTTCCCCAAAACCACCCGTTATTGCTCAACAATATCAATGGGGTAACGCACTCAAAAATTCAAATAAGTATTAGCAATAATTGAAAATAAAGTAAAGAAAAAAATTATCGCTCCACAACCATCGCCATTCCCATGCCACCACCGATGCACATGGAAATCAAACCGGTGTTGTAACCCTTGCGCTGCATATGGTTGATTCCGGTAACCATTTGGCGTGCACCGGTACAGCCGATGGGATGTCCGAGAGAAATTCCGCTGCCAAGCTCATTGGGGCGGTCATTTTCGATGCCGAGCTCCCGTATGCAGCCGATGGCCTGGGCCGCAAAGGCCTCATTGAGTTCGATCATGTCAATATCATCGATGGTCATACCAGCTGCCTTGAGTGCTCTTCTAATGGCAGGAACCGGACCCAATCCCATATAAGCCGGGTCAACCCCGCCGGACGCAAAGGCTTTAATTTTAACTATCGGCTCCAGCGCCAGTTCTTTGGCCTTATCTGCGCTCATCAACAAAACCGCAGCCGCAGCGTCATTGATTCCGGATGCATTGCCTGCCGTAACCGATCCATCCTTTTTAAAGGCCGGTCGCAATTTACCCATCTTCTCCATATCGGTGTCCATGGGGCGCTCATCCGTATCAAAAACGGTTTCACCCTTGCGTGACTTGATTACCACCGGTGCAATCTCCTGTGCAAAAAGCCCCTCCTTGATAGCGGCTCTAGCCCGGGTGTGGCTGAGTACGCCCAGTTCATCCTGCTCCTGTCGGCTGATTTCGTACATAGAAGCGATATTTTCGGCGGTAACACCCATGTGATACCCATAGAATATTTCATAAAGTCCGTCGAATACCATCAAATCGTAAATATCTCCGACGCCGGTCAGTTCCATCCTGTGGCCCCAGCGTGCCTTGGGCAATGCCATGGGCACCTGACTCATATTTTCCTGCCCCCCGGCCAGGATGACTTCCGCCGCTCCGGTCATAATCGCGGATGCCCCTATCGCAATGGCTTTGAGCCCTGAGCCGCAGACCTTATTGATGGCCATCGCCGGTGTTTCCTTGGGAATACCGCCGGCAATCATGGCCTGCCTGACAGGATTCTGACCCTGGGCCGCCTGAAGGACATTACCCATGATGACTTCGTCAATGGTCACTTCAGTGGCGTTGTCATTCCAGTCATAGGACTTTTTTTCGAGATCCGTAATTCCCTGATCCTTTAGCTTATCCGGAGCAAAATCCAGAGCTGCCGCCCCGGCAACCGGCCTTAAATTGATCCGTTTTAAAACATCTTTTATCACAACAGCACCCAGTTCCACGACCGGCACCTTCATCAAACCACCCCCAAACGCACCGATGGCGGTTCGGGATCCGCTGACAACAACCACTTCTCTCATGATCTATACCTCCCTTTATTGATTTTATAGAAACTATCTCATTTCAGAACACGGTCCTATAACATATTTCTGAATACAAGGTCAATAAACTGAAATCCCAAATTACAAGCACCAAATTACAAATAAATCCCAAATTTCAATGACCAATGACCAAAACATTTACCGCGGTTGTGCCGTATCGCAGCATAAACCTTGCTCCACTGGCTATGCTAATCCTTCTCATCATTTATTGAGGTTTCCCGATGTTTATCCCTTAGGCTTCTCCATTTATCCAACCGCTGTTTGATGATCTTCTCATGGCCTCGTTCGCTGGGAGTGTAATAAAACTGGCCTTGGAGTTCTTCAGGCAGATAATCCTGCGGCACGAATGCATCTTTGTGGTTATGGGCATATTTGTAGTCTTGGCCGTAGCCGAGATTTTTCATCAGCCGGGTCGGCGCATTGCGGATGTGAAGCGGAACCGGCAAAGAACCGGTCTTGCGAACAACTGCCTGCACCTTCCCATAGCCTGAATAGATACTGTTGCTTTTGGGCGCCGTTGCCAAAAACACAGCCGCCTGAGCCAGTGCCAGCTCCCCCTCAGGATGCCCTAAAAATTGAAAGGCCTGCATGGCACTCATGGCAATCGTCAGTGCCTGCGGTTCGGCATTACCGATATCTTCGGAAGCAAAGCGAACCATTCGGCGGGCAATGTAGAGGGGATCTTCACCGGCGGCAAGCATCCTTTCAAGCCAGTACAGAGCAGCGTCCGGATCACTGCCCCGCATGCTTTTATGAAACGCAGATATGATGTTGTAATGCGCTTCACCGGATTTATCATATACAAGGGCCTTTTTCTGTAAGGCATTCTCGAGATCTTTTATCGAAATTAAGAGTGATTCATCCTTTTCAGAAGGATCCCTTTTGTTTTCCAGCAAAGATGCAACAACTTCAAGACTGTTTAGAGCCATTCTGGCATCGCCGTCGGCGACTCCGATTAGATAAGAGAGCGCATCTGCCGCGAGCACAAGATTCAAACCACCCAGCCCCCGGTCCGGATCTTTTATGGCCTGATTAATGATGACGCCGATATCATCGGAGGTGAGCATTTTCAAGGTAATTACCCGACATCTGGACAGCAACGGAGAGATCACTTCAAAAGAAGGGTTTTCAGTGGTGGCACCGATCAATGTGATCAACCCGCTTTCGACATGATGCAAAAATGCATCCTGCTGGGATTTGTTAAAGCGGTGGATTTCATCGACGAACAAAATCGTTTGTTTGCGATAAAGCTTTTGCTGATTTTGAGCCTCGGCAATCACCCCGCGTATCTCTTTAACCCCGGAGAGCACCGCCGAAAAGTGAACATAGAAGGAACGGGTTTCGGCCGCAATAATTCTGGCTAAGGTGGTTTTGCCGCAACCCGGCGGACCCCAGAGAATCATGGAAAAAATTCGATCCTGCTCAATGGCATTGCGAACGATGCTGTCCTCTCCCACCACATGCACTTGGCCGACAAACTCATCCAGGCTCCTCGGCCTCATCCGTTCCGCTATAGGCCGGGATGCGGCTGTCGCTTTTTGGGCATGATAATCGAAGATGTCCATATTTAAATTCCTTCGGAATTAAAATGTTGTTTGCCACCGGCAAACGGGTACAACCACACTGTTTCCCTGTGGTCGTTGGGTGTTATGCCATGAATTTAAATCTTTGTTGAATTGCTATCATCATCTTTTTTTCCGACTTCCGCATTCCGATTTCCCACTTCAAAATAATTCCACCTTCCGAATCATCTTTTCTTCCTCCCTTCCCTTTGTCGGAAAATCATCCAAATCGGTGTTTTGTCCAAACCGCTTTCTTCCCGCAGCTGGTTGATCAGATAGCGTTTATAGGAAAAATGAATCGCCTGCGGATAGTTGACAAAGCAAACGATGGTAGGCGGTCTGGTGGATATCTGAGCCGCGTAGTAAAACTTTATTTGTTTTCCACGATGCATTGAAGGGGCATTTTTCTCGATGGCCTTGCCCAGTATTCTATTCAACTGACCGGTCGCAATACGATGCACATACTGACTATAAACCTCATCCACCAATTTGAACGTTTTCGTAATCCGCTGGCCGGTTAAGGCTGAAATTGTCATGGCCGGCGCAAAGCTGAGAAATTTGGCCTGGTCTCGCAACCGCTCATAATACGCTTTGACCGTATTGCTATCTTTTTCCACCAGATCCCACTTGTTCAACAGGAATACACAGCCGCATCCCCGATCATAAGCATAACCGGCAATGCTGATATCCTGGTCGGTAACCCCTTCGGCCGCATCCATGACAATGAGCGCCACATCGCAGCGTTCCAGGCTTCTTAAGGCCTTGATGATGGAAAACTTTTCAAGTTTCCGGGACACCTTGCCTTTGCGACGAATGCCGGCAGTGTCAACCAGAAGGTAGGATTTCCCGTTCAGTTTGCAAACCGAATCTATGGCATCCCGCGTGGTACCGGGGATATTGCTGACCAGTAAACGATTTTCGCCCAGGACCCAGTTAATCAAGGATGATTTACCCACATTCGGCCGGCCCACAACCGCCAGGCGGATCATCTCTCCGGCCGCTTCTTCGTGGGGCGCTGTGGCCAAACCGGAGATGACATTGACCATCTCGTCAAGAAGATCCGTAAGGCCGTAGCGATGCTCAGCAGACAAGGGATAAAGTGTTTCCAGCCCCAATTGATAAAATTCTGAGAGATAAATCTCCTGCTCGGCACCATCTATTTTATTGACCACATGGAAAATCGGTTTTTCAACGCTGCGTAACAGATTGATGATATCCTTATCAAAGGGGGAGATCCCCTCCTTGCCGTCGAGCAGCAACATGATCACATCGGCATCCGCAATGGCCTGGTGCACCTGAAACCGGACCGCATCTGCAAGATCGTCTCCTTCGGTAAACCCGCCGGTGTCCACCAGGGTAAATTCAACGTCATCCCAATTTGCATCCCCGTAATGCCGGTCCCGGGTAACACCCGGGAAATCATCCACCAGTGCATCTTTGGTATGGGTAATGCGGTTAAACAACGTTGATTTGCCCACATTGGGCCGACCCACTATGGCAACGATCGGTTTCATCAACGGCCCCCTGAAGTCCGGACATAAGTATAGCTTAACTCTACGGTGTTTTCATCGAGTATTCCGACATAGGCCATGTCTCGATAGCGGTGGACCAAATAGCCGTAGAGCTCATCATTTTGTCCTAAAATTTCCTTGACCCAGGTGGAATCCAGAATTTTGCTTTTTGCCATCATATCCTCGGATGAAACTTTAACCCAGGAATTATTCAGAATAATTTTGCGATCATTTTTAATTTTGTAAATAAAGGCCAGGTTGCGCCGATAATAAACTGTATACTCTTTCCAGTCCTGGTGAAGACCATTCTCTGTGGGTTGTTGTACTCTTTTTAGCTTGCCCCGTGTTCCACCGGCACACCCGATTAGACTAAAAATAACCAGGGCTATAAAAAGGCAGGCCAAATTTATGGCTGACTTGCGCATGGTTCCCTCCTTAAATTGTAGAAATTACGAAATTTTGAACTATAGATAGCAGATTTGGAGACAGGATTTCAAGGAAACTCTTCGTTTTTTAACCTTTTAACCCATTTGTCCGGTACAGCGCATCCACGACATTACGGATATACTGCTCATCGGATATGCCCTCGATGGCTTCGGCAGGAAATGTTACGATGGATTTAAAGTGGGCGGCAATATTTTCAAAAAAAGTCACGCGTGACCGGGGCTCAAGTTCATCCCGACGCACCAGGGCCTGCAAAGCAATCCGGGCTTCAGAGGGGGAAATATGCTGTCGCAAACGTGCCTCCAGGTGCGGATAGTTACGAAAAGAATTATACTTTCCTTCAAGTAGTTGGTCCAGGTCGGGCTCATCGACTTGCGGATTCCATACCACAATGGTGTTGGCTACAATATCGCCGAGTCGCTGGGCCCGTATGTTAACAAGGCATGCCAGACCACCAACCAGATAGAGCGCCGGCAAACTGTCTATAAACCGAAGCAGGTTCCGAATCACAATTTGACTGAATTGCAGTTGTAGTCCGTTGACATCATTCACTCTTAACCGCAGTAGGCGTTTGCCAAGGGTTTGCCCGTGCCAGTACCATTCGAGGGCAATCCCATAACCAATTGACACGACAAAATAGCCCAGGATGCCGACTGCCCCTGCCAGATCCCGACTGATAACCCCCATCATCCCCAACAGCAATGTTAGCAGTTTGTTAACAGCCAGAATGGCCAGTAAATCAACCGACCAGGCCAGAAACCGCGTAACAGGCCCGGCCAGCAGGAGGGAAAACTCGATTCCTTCCGGGGTCTTGATGGTTAATGTATTTGTTTGTCCAACAGTCATCTTGAGCCCTGCGCCTTGGAGCTTCCAGCTCCTTTTCCCGATTTTGTAAAAAACAACACCAGCAGAATCAGCTCCAGTACGCCAAATCCGATCTTTACTTCGTAAGGTAAAACGGGTTCATGATACTGGGAAAAAAAAGCTTCAATGATGCCGGCCCAGGTTAACATCACGGCGATGCCAAATATCAGGGTAACCAAATCAGCGCTTATTTTCCGGAACCTCATCTTCAACGAAATCGGTTTTCCCCAACCGATAAGCGCACCGGCCAGGACCAGGCCGCATTGCCCGGCCAAAATAATGGCCGGAATTTCTATCGCCCCGTGCGGCAGCAACCAGCCCAATAAAAACGTTGTTTCTCCGGCTAAAACATAATCCAGTGCCACCGCCCCTAAAATAACCCCGTTGTAAAATAGCATAATCAGGGTTCCGATTCCCCAGGTCAGCCCCAATGCCAGAGTAAAGATGGCAACTTTTGTATTATGGGTCATTAGACGGGATGAAAAAGAGGTTTTGGCACCCGCCAGTCGATCCTCATTCACCGTTTCTTCCCGGGCAACCCGATCGGATGGATCCCCCTGCAGGTGCCCAAAAGGCAACAGAACGTCTTTGGACGCCGGATCGGCAATGATAACAAAGCCGCCAAAGGCACTTCCCACGAGCATGGCTGCCAGACAGATCCAAAAAGCATGAACATGTTTGCGAAAAGTCTGCGGAAAGGTCACGAAAAACCAGTGCAGCGGTGCGAGTCGATGGGGCCGCTCCCGGGTTTCGTGAATCTCGCCGTAAGCCCTTGCTACCAGTGATTCGAGAAAAGTCCGCGTGTTTGGCTCGGAGGCAAAGGTTTTGATCTTTGCCAGGCTTCCGGATGTGCGCTGATACAAATAATGAAAGCGTTCAAGCCGTGATAGGCTCAACTTGAGTTCCGGTCGCTTTTCGAGTCTGTCCAGAACGGATTCGAGCTCATTCCAATAAGGTCTTTCCTCGGTGATAAATTTTTGCAAATCGATGATCATACAGCCGTTATCCTGTGGGCCCGTTGGCCCGTTGGCCCGTTAGCCCGTTAGCCCGTTGGCCCGTTAGCCCGTTGGCCCGTTAAGAACGAAAATTTCCTTTTTTTTAACCGGCTGACGGGCAAACGGATTAACCGGCAAACCTACTAAAAATATCTACAATATTTGCCTTCTCTTAATGGATAAATATTTAGTCACAAGATCGGTACACAAATTCTCGTTTTCCAACAGGTAGAAGCCAATACCGCGGCGCTGGAGAAATTTTTCAATCTCACGCAGATGTCGCCATAAAATATGTCCGCCCAGCTTTTTGTAGATGTCATCAACAGTGTTTACCGAAGGACCTGAAAAAATCGGGTCTGCACCCGCGGGCTTCAGCATGTTGACCAATACCAGATGCTGCCGGCTGATTAAATCGATATGGGCGGTAAAGCTCTCTGCCAGCACAGGATCGTCCAGATTGGTTAATATGATCAACAGAGCGCGGCGCCTGATTTTAGTTGCAATGAAGCTGAACAGCTCCCCAAAATCCGGAGTTACACTTTGCGCCTGCATGGTATAAAGAGCGTCCCGACAAACATCATAGTGCGCTCTGCCGTTTTTAGCCCGTACAAATTTTCTTACCCGATCGTCAAATGCCAGCAAACCGAAAACGTCCCCCTGCCGGTCTGCGGCCATTCCCATAACCAGGGCGGCGGCGGCGAAGCGCTCCATGATAGTGGTGTCGTGTGTATTAGCGCCTGGTTCATTGTTGGAATTAATGCCCAGTGGGTCTGAATTTCTGGCACTCAGACGGGATCCGTCTATGATGACATAGATTTGCTGGGTTCGTTCAATTTGATAGACTTTGGTAACCGGCATACCGCGTCTGGCAGTGGCTTTCCAGTGGATATCTTCATAGCTGTCCCCTGGAAGATATTCTCGCAACTGTTCGAATTCCCTGCCTTTTCCCACCTGGCGCTGGGCGTGAATTCCAATGCCCCGGTTTAAAAACAGGCCGGATAGCTTCTTACGTTCCCTGAGAAGATCCGGATAAACCCGAATTTGGGACCCTAGCGCTTCGGCCCGACGCAAGGACCAAAATCCAAGCCCGGAAGGCGTTTCCAGGTAACAATTTTGCAGCAAATACAACCCCTGTTTCAAGGCTTTAAAGGGCCAGACGATATAAGAGCTTGCTGTTTCATCGGGCAAATCTGTTACGCGGTCATGTTCGGATGAATAAATTTCTCTGGGAAAGGTCAAACCGAGCCTTAAACGCTTAACTTTCATATCCTCATTTTCAATGGTAAGCGTTAGCTCACCCTCCCGCCCCGCCGAAAGACGCACCACCTCCGGCATCGTTACGCGGATGCCGTCCAGTCTGTTTCTGGAAACGGCGGCGTCGATGATACCAACAAGAACCAGCCCAACTGCCAATCCTATCCCGGGTCCGGTGGTTTCAGGAACCAAAGCAATTAATATCGACACCGGCAGGAAAACAACCCCGAACCAGAATAAGAGTTTATTTGTAGGTACGAACCTCATAGCTACAACCCATTGCAATTTGTGCGTTCAGTGACTTTAAATGGGTTTAAGTACTCTGTATACAAGTTAAGAAATGCCTAAAATGCACTAAAGTGCCTGAGAAAAGAAATGCCTAAAGTGCACTAAAGTGCCTAAAATGCCTAAAATTATGGCGTCGCTTCGCTCCGTCTTTTGTATAAGTCGTTGACGCTGGCAGTATGGGAGGCCAGAAATCAGAACAATGAAATGACAACTTAGCGTGAGTTTC
>JAFDDW010000688.1 GCA_019310665.1 Deltaproteobacteria bacterium | reverse complement strand
GATTTTTTCCTTGAAGATCATCTCCAACACTCTGCCTTCAAGGTTCGGACGATCGTCGGCAATTTTACGAATCACATTGCTGGTTTGTCTCATCTCCAAGAGGGTCAAATTTTTTTGCACGTAGCGATACCAAAAAAGAATAAACGGATCTTTAATTATGTAACGAGAAAGTTTCGAGTTGGGTCTTTCTGTTACCTGAATGTCTTTGTCCACTAAATCTAAATCATCTAATAAAAATGGCAGGTAATTGGCCAAAGAGGTCGAATGGATACCAGCATGATTGGCAATTTCAGTAGCGTCTTGAATACCTTTGGCCATTGCCGACAGGATGCCTGAATAGACATGAGACAACCTTTTCAGTTCCGGCAGCAGCATTTTATTCAGTTCATCGCTAAAAAGACCCGTGAGTCCTAGCCAGCCTTCTTCAAGGATTTTCTTTGTGTTCGATCTAAGGAGATTAAACTGTACTAAAATTTCATAAAACCGGGGATTGGTGCCGAACATACTGAACAGCCGCAGATGCTGATCCGGTTTGTTTACATTATGATCGTAAAACAACTGCCTGAGTGTATAGAAACCAAGAGGCTCCAACTGCATTTTTTGGTCCAGTCGGCCGTAAAGTGGTGAATGTTCCTCAAAAAGAACCTTATGGAGCAGGGTCCGCACAGACCCGCAAAAAACGATCAGACAAGGGTGTCGTTTTCTTTTAAAATCGTCGATATAATACTGGAAAAGGGACAATTCATTTTTGCTTTCGAGAAACAGATTTTGAACCTCATCAAAAAAGATGGTCAGCCTTTTGCCCTTAGACAGAATCAAATCGACAGCCTTAAAAAATTGGGTCAAATCTCGGGGCACGGATGTAAATCCCAATTCATAAAGCTGGGACTCGACCTGCTCAAAAGTCCTTTTTAAAGGACCGGGTAAACAGAATAGATAAAGGCTGCTTTCCTTTTTTCTGCTGGCCTCCATCCACAGGCGGGTTTTGCCGATTCGTCTGCGACCGATAATTGCCGTGAAAAGAGTTCCTTTTTGGGCAGCCTCAAACCAGTTTTCAATGACTGAAAGTTCTTTTTCTCGGCCGTAAAATTTTATCATAATCACAAGATTATCTGTAGACAGATTATTTGTCAAGGAATAATCTATTCAGAATCCTGTTTGAATCTTTTATTAAACGCAAAGGAGGATAAGTTGGGAGCTAAAAATTAGAGAAAATGTTGATAGCAATTGAATCGGTCTAATTTTTCGTGTCCTTATTCTATGGTGATTTCAGGAGGCAACTACCACTTCCGACTATTCAACCAATCAACTACCGATGTCTTGCTTCAGATTCTCAAGCATCTGATCAATACTGGTGGTGGGCAGCCTGCAGGCAAATTCCTGGCACACATAGGCAGTGGCCTGACCGTTTCTGGTTGCCATCGATCGGGTAAAGGGTGCGATGTCGGTAATGGCCCGGGCGGTGCTTTTATCGGCCGTACGGAAAAGCACGATTTTTTCCGGAATAAACGGCCGGCGCAAGGCCGCGAGCATCAAACGGGCATCCTGTTTCTGTGGTTCACCGACGATGACAACTTCGTAGTTAGGATTGAGGGCATATTCCAGGGCCACCATCAGCTGTGAGTGCCCGGCCGGGTACTGCTTCACCGGGTCGGAGAACGCTTTGGTGATGCCTTCTGCTTTCTCCACATAGTCGGTTTTGCCGGTCATATGAGCCAGGCGCAATAGGTTGTATACTGCCACGGAGTTACCCGACGGTATCGCACCGTCATAGATCTCTTTGCTGCGCACCAGCAGCTTTTCACCGTCATCTGCCGTTATATACAGCCCGCCGTTTTGTTCGTCCCAGAAGTGTGAAAGCATCTGTTCGTTTAAAGCAATGGCATCCGCCAAATAATTTGCTTTATAGGTTGCCTGGTAAAGCTCTATTAAGCCCCAGACCATAAAGGCATAGTCATTCAAATGGGCGGCTGAACCGCCTTTGCCCTTGCGGTAACTTTTGAGCAGTCGACCGTTGTCAGCGGTGAGATTTTGCAGGATGAAGTTGGCGGCCGTAGATGCGGCGGTTGTGTAGTCCTGATTATTCAGCACATAGCCGGCTTTGGCCCAAACCGTTCCAGTCGGTGAGGATTTTATCGTCTTTAAAGGGATGGATGCGTTTTTTCCTGGCATCAAAAAGTGTTTGACGGCTGACTTCCAGTTGTTTGCTCAACTGATTTTCGGGGATGCCTATGTCTTTTGCCAGCTTGGGCAGGGGTTTTTGCAGATGCAGAATATTTTGATCAATGCTGTGTCCGGGGTCTGCTTCCTCAAAGTTGCCGCCGTATTTGACATTGAAAGCGTTGCCAAATAATTTGGCGTCTTTTTCGCCCAAAATATTTTGAATCTCTTTCGGCGTCCACAGGTAGAACTTGCCTTCAATGCCTTCGCTGTCGGCGTCTTCAGCGCTGTAAAAGCCCCCTTGCGCAGACGCCATGTCCCGTAAAACATAGGTGATGATTTCCTTGGCCACCATGGCATAAAAGGCTTTGCCGGTTGCCTGGTAGGCTTCGGTGTAGGCCATGATCAACATGGCCTGGTCGTAGAGCATTTTTTCAAAGTGCGGCACCAGCCAGCGGGCGTCGGTTGAATAACGGTGAAAGCCGAAACCCAATTGATCATAGATACCGCCCAGGCGCATTTGGGTCAGGGTTTTTTCAACCATTGCCAGGGCCTGCGCATCGCGGGTGTGGTAATAGCGCCGGAGCAGGAAGTTCAATTGATTGGGGGAGGGAAATTTGGGCGATTTTCCAAAACCGCCGTATTCAGGGTCATAGGCCTGCACAAAAAAATGACGGGCCTGATCCAGAATTTCCTGATCGAGTTTTGTTCCCGGTTGGCGATTGCTCAGGCGGACAACATGCTGGGTGATCTGGTCTGCGCTGGTCAGGACCTTTTGGCGATCATTTCTCCACGCTTCGGCGATTTTCGGTAAAAGTTCCATCATTCCGGGTCGGCCCCAGCGAGTGTGCTTGGGGAAATAGGTGCCGGCATAAAAGGGCTTCTTATCCGGTGTCATAAAAATTGTCATGGGCCAGCCGCCACTGCCGGTTAGCGCCTGGGTGACGGTCATATAAACATTGTCAATGTCGGGCCGTTCTTCACGGTCGACTTTGATGGCAATAAAATCCTTATTTAACAGTTCCGCGACTTCTTTATCCGAAAAAGACTCGCGCTCCATCACGTGACACCAGTGGCAGGTGGAGTATCCGATTGACACAAAAATCGGTTTGTCTTCTCTTTTTGCTGTTTCAAAAGCTTCCTGGCCCCATGGAAACCAGTTGATGGGGTTTGCCGCATGCTGCAGCAGATAGGGGCTTGATTCGTGAATCAGGCGGTTGAATTTAGTTTCTTGATCCGATGCGGTCTGTGCCTCCGATTCTGCAGAGAAAACATCCGTCAGGGGCCCAATGCAAGCCAATGTGATAACCATAATCGAGACGATCATCTTTATTAATTTATCCAAACGCAACTCAGTCATAGGATTATCCTGCGGGCAATATTCGGGTTTAAAAAAAATACGGCAACTATGGTTTAATTGTAACCACTGTACTTTAAAAAACAATATGGAGCCATGGACCCCTATCAGACAAAAAGATTCAGTCCCTTGCCCGGTGGTTATATGCATTCCGCTATCCGGTTAAAGATAAATCAAAAAACTTGAGAATCTAGGGGCGTCCCCAAAGTCGTAAACCGGCTAATAAATAAGCTCACTTCCAGGAATTCAAATAGTTAGGGGTGCCTCTGGTCGCCGGATTCCCGTATTTTTTTCATCATTCGCAGCCAGGCATCTTTGTTATAGCTTGGCACCTCGCCGCGGTTGTGCTGGTAAAACGCTGTATCCAGATTTTTGACATGGAATAGATATTCATGATTTGAAATACTGGTTTGCCAGTACCCGGTCACCCGGCCGATCAGTGACCCGCTCACAAAAAGCATGCAGACCATCACCGCATAGGCCAGGGGCTTTAATATTCCGTTACGCCGTGATGCCGAGATATAAAGGGTATTCTTTTCGGGGCACACAGCCACACATTTCAGGCAGGCATGACATTCATCAGAGATTACGGAGGTGGCTTTATGCACCTTGATGTCCACCGG
>JAFDDW010000045.1 GCA_019310665.1 Deltaproteobacteria bacterium | reverse complement strand
GCTTGTGTTTGAATTTAATATCAATTCCAGCATTTCCTCCGGGGCGTATGCCCTAACTTGTTTTCGGAGAAGGATGATGAAGCTATCAACAAAAAGCCGCTATGGTACTCGAATGATAATGGATTTGGCCCAACATTATGGCCAGGGCGCCATTCAGTTGGGGGAAATAGCCAATCGTCAGAAAGTTTCAATAAAATATCTGGAGCAAATCATACGGCCGCTAAAAAAAGCCGGCTTGGTGCAAAGTTACCGGGGAGCCAAAGGCGGACATATGCTCAGCAACCCCCCCGGTCAAGTTACCGTCGGGGAAGTCGTGGCATTGCTGGAGGGTGGAGATACATTTGTGCACTGCGATCAGGAACCTGAGGGGTGCAATCGTGTCGACTCATGGATGGAGGCGGCTAAAGCTATGTACGAAAGGCTGGCTGCCATCACATTCGCCGACCTTCTATCTATCAATATGGATGATTGCCAGGAAAAGATTCTTGATTATCTGACGTCCGCAGAAAAACCCGGATAACCATCACCACAAATCGACCCTCAGCTGTCATAAAATTACTTCTATCATCTCTTGCTTGCTGTTGCCAAAAAATCTATGTTTAAATTCCTGCTGGAGTTTTACCTCTAGTTCTGTTACACACCTGAGTTACCATGCTGGAATGTAATTTACGACGGCAGGCTGATTGGAATTTAATTTTTACAATGGAGTCAAACTATGGCCGGAATGGGGAACCGCCTTCAAAAGAAGGCTGGATGGATGCTGGTATTTCCGGCATTAATTATAATGGCGACCAGCGTAAACGCATTTGAATTTCCGAGTTTTAAATCGTTGAAATTACCGAGTTTCAGGTATGGAAAATTAAAGAGAGATCGCGATGTAAACCACCAGTTTCAGACCTATAAAGTTCTGCCGGATCATAAATATTACACCACCGGCCAGGGGAATATCCCCCATGCCATAATCGGCGTTCAGCAAGATTACAAACTTCGGCCGGGAATTTGGAAAGCGGTTGACCTTACCACGCCCCTGTTGAGAAGCTGGGTAACACAAATGGATAACATCTATGGATACCCCCCCCACGGCTCCATCATTTTAGACGATAATGGCCAGCGGTTGGGCATTTGGTATTCGAGCAAACAATGGACGACCATTATCATCGAAGAAAAAAATGAAATCGCGATCCTGGCACCCGAACCACCGGGTTTCGGGAGGGGTAATTAAAGCGTCTTGGAATTTTTGCAACTTGAATCTTTCGCCATTGGTTAAACACATTGCGCGATAGCCATGATTAAAAGCGGCACCGATATTGAAGCACGATACCGCTCCCTGCTGCAAAAGGCGGTGAGACGCGGTGATGCCGATCTTGTCCATACCACCAGCGCCCTGCTCGCAAGCCTAAGCCCCAAAGAAAAAAATTGGTACCGCACACGCACGGCCATTATAACCTTTGAAGAATGCTGGCCGCTTGGCAGCGAACTGATTTTTAATCGAAAGTTTCACAGCAAAATCGCCGCCTTGATCAAAGTTACACGGGCCACAAAATCCAGGGATGCCAGCGGGCTGGGATTTCTGGCCCATGCCTTGATTGAAGGCGATGGTTCGGTTTTAAATGGAACCGACGACGATAAGCATATCAAGATTGTGGCCAACGCCATCAAACGCTCGGATGATTTCTGGCGCTGGATTGCGGTTCAGAAAAAAGCGGATGATCAAACTGCGGCTCTAATCGAAAATGCCGTACGATTTAAGAAGGAAGGATTACCCCGGGACAAGGCCGTAATTCAAGCAGCGGCCTACCTGTCGGTCACCGGGCCGATGCCGCCCCGCAAGGAACTGCAATTGCCGGATCAAACGTTTCCCTACTGGGTTGCATTCGATAAACATACGGCCGAAGGCAAGCGGGTAATGCGGGATGTGGCCAGAGATTTGAAAATACCGCTGCCCCAATTGGAGTGGACCTGCTTTTATTTTGAAGGCGCCAAAACCAATGGTGAAAGCCCTTCCAAATGGTGGGAGCGGCTTTGCCAATGGCATTTTGAAAAAATCGGACTGCCCGTCGAGGAGGCACACCTGCTCTGGGAGCCGGCCAAACCGCAGGTGCTTGAAGGACTGGCCGAAGAAAGTCGTCGGCTTCAAAACGATCTTTACCGCTGGAAAATGGCCAATTTGGAACAGGTTCAAGCACTGAAACGGCAAGTTGAACTGTTCATCGAACATTTCGAAGAAGTCCACAGAGACCAAATGAATCTGTTCAGCGAAGATCACCTTGACAATTTATAGTCTGAATGTCAAATTTGACCTATGAGCGACCCTGGAATCCATATCAAGAAATTACCGCAACTGGAAGAACCTCTGCTTATCGCGGGTTTCGACGGATGGGGCAACGCGCTCAACATCTCAAACGGCATGGCGAGCTATTTTATCCGTCATTTCAAGGCCCAACAATTTGCCGATCTTAATCCGGACATCTTTTATCGCTATGATGAACAGCGCCCACGGGTCGTTATCGAAGACGGACTTCTGAAAACCCTGGCATCGCCCGGAGGGTCGTTTTATGCGGCGGTCACCGAAGCGGATCAAAGCGATATCGTAATTCTGAATGCCGATGAGCCCAATTTGTGTTGGTCTCAATTTGTTGATCTGTTATTTTCCCTGTGCCGGAAACTGGGTGTTGGCACCGTAATTACTCTGGGCAGTATGTATGACAATGTGCTGCATACCGATAGAATTTTCTCCGCGGTGGCGTCGACAGAAGATATGCTTTCTCAGCTCAGGCAGCACCGCGTCAATGCCATATCGTATCAGGGACCCAGCGCCATTCATTCCATCATACAATCCGAAGGCACCAAAAGGGGCTTTGAATGCCTCAGCCTTTGGTCCCATTGCCCCTATTATCTGCAGGGAACCACCCATTTCGGCATATTATCCCATCTTGGCAAATTAATCGCTCAACTGGGAAATTTTCACCTTGACACCGAACAACTTGATAAAAATTGGGACACACTTAAAGAACAGATAAACACGCTCATTGATGGAAATAGCGAGCTTCAGACGTTGATTACCAATTTGCGCAAGGAAAAGGCCAAAGGTACGACGGCCAGGTTGAATGGTAAAGTTGCCGGCGGCGAAAAAATTATCAATCTGCAGGATTTCTTAGACCCCAATAACTGAGCCTGAGCGGTCGGGGAGTTTTTCAATCTTGGCTCAGCCCGCCTGGTGAATAGCCCGTGCGAGCCGTAACAATTCTCTTAACGACGCAGGCCGAATGAGCCTCGGCTTGAATGGCTGCGTCCCACCCTTCCTCGGCTCCGAGCGTTGACCCGATAAGTACCGTGAGTATTTCCACTGCGGGACCGCAGGTTGTGTGTCGACGGATACTGCTTGGGGTAGGCCGGTTTTTTGGCCCGGTAATTGCTTCCGTGATATTTCCCGGAATGTCCGTAATTGTTTTTTCCCCGGTATTTACGTTTGGTGTGACCGCTGTAAGGGCGGTCTACAAAATAGATGCTGGCTGTATTGTTGCGGTAGTACCAGCGTTTGTAATGCGAGGGACGATAATAACCGGAATATCCGCCCCCTCGATAGGAGTAGCGGTCATATCTGGCATCAGCCAGATATTCGTCAGCCGCGCGCAGCGTTTCATCCGCATAGCGTTCGGCCTCCTCGGCTCTGCGCTCGGCTTCAGCTTCACGCCGCTGCAGTTCGGCTTCCCTCTCAGCAATCTCCAGCCTTGCAAGCTCAAGCTGCTGTTGCCTTTCAGCTTCAATTCGTGCCCGGTCCGCGGCCTCGTCATAAGGTAATTCTTCGAATTTTATCAAAATCGTGGCGTTATCCGGCGGAGTGTAGTTGGTAAAATGCTTGACGCCGTTTTCATCCGTCCACTCATAGATATCAGCATACAGCGGTCCCGCTATAAGGCAGCCGGCCGCAATGAATAAGAATATTTTTAAGCCCTTCATGGGGAGTCCTCCCTTCAGGTTCTATCAATCAGAAAAGTATCTGTCGTATGGAGCTTCAAAAAAGGCAAAGGCATCGACTCGCTTTGGGGCCAAACTTAACATAAACCCGGGTACGACAGCAAGAACAATCCCATCACGTATTATAGTTGACAGAATTGCCTCCATGATATTAATGATACAACTTTAAAGTAACCATAAAATGGCTCGAGTAAATCACAAATCGGATAAACCGAAAAAATAGCCACAAAGGCACAAAGACACAAAGCAAAACTGTATGCTAAAATTTATCTTTGTGTTTTGGTGTCTTGGTGGCGAAAATGTTTTGCCACAAAATAAACAAAAATAATTACTAAGGGCCTAAATAGGATTAACCAAAAATATCTATAAATTAAGCAGGAAATCTAAAATGAAAACTACAATAGAAAGTGAAAAGATCATTAAAGCCGTAAAAAAATTAGATGGTATTGAGATCGTTCTCGAAAACCTTGAGGATGCCAAAGAGGCCATAAATTTAATTTTCTTGCGCACGGGGCTGTTTGAAAAAAATGAGCACCCCGACCTGAAAGATGTCAAGGTCACATCCTTCCAGAAATACGAGACGACCGCTGTGGACTATAAAATGATGTTTTTACTGGAATTCATTTTTGAAGCTGATATCTCATTGGACAGCAAGGTTGCTGTGATAAAAAAGTTCCAGGAATTTTTTAATAAAATCTAATACTAATTACTCCGCCCTGAAAAATAGCACATTTAGGGTTGAAAATTTATACTACCCAACCCTGTTATGGCTATTTTTCAGGGTGGAGAAATGACTATTGAATATTCAATCATTTAAGGCCATTGGCCTCCGATATCAGTTTCCACGCTTCTTCCGCTGTTTCGACATAAATAAACAGATCCAGATCATCGGCCGAAATGGTCCCCTCTTCGACCAGGGCATTAAAATTGATAACGCGCTCCCAGAAGGCCTGCCCGAACAGCAGTACGGGAATCCGCTCAACCTTGTGTGTTTGGATCAGGGTCAGGGTTTCAAAGAGTTCATCCAGGGTGCCGAATCCACCGGGAAATGCCACCAGGCTTTTGGCCCGCATCAACAGATGCATTTTGCGGATGGCAAAATAATGGAACTGAAAGTTTAAATCCGGCGTAATGTAAGGATTGGGTGCCTGTTCATGGGGAAGGGTGATGTTCATGCCGATGCTCGGAATCCCGGCTTCATGGGCCCCGCGATTGGCCGCCTCCATAATGCCCGGTCCGCCGCCGGTGATCACCACCAGTTTGTCTTTGCCGGTGTTGCTGGATATCAAGTGCCCCAATTTACGGGCCTCATCATAATAGCGGCTGTTTTCAAGGGCTTTGCGGGCTGCATCCACCTTTTTCTTCAGCCCGGGATCTTGGTTGTTTTTGGCATATTCGGCCTGGGCCGATACCAATCGGGACTCCGCGGTTTCCGGGTCCGGAATCCGGGCGCTGCCGTAGACGACGACTGTCGACTCGATGTGCTGTTCCTGCAATACCAGCTCCGGTTTGAGGACTTCCAGCTGCAACCGCACCGGCCGCAGCTCATCGCGCAGGAGCAAATCCGGGTCCTGAAAAGCCAGCCGGTAGCTGGCGGATCTGCATTGCGGTGAGTCGATATGCAGCTGGGCGGATTTGGCGGCATCGTGGGCTGATGGAAAGGGACTTTTTTTAGGTCTATCTGTTGACATCCTGAATCCTCCTTTTATTTAGCTATTGCTTGCCAAGCTTTAACAAAGGTAGTCGGCGATATCAATCATTTTGGCATCCCAAAATGATTGAATATTCAATAGTCAATTCCGGCTTGTCCGGGTTAGCGCTTACCAGTTTTTTTAGACGACCTTTCGTGATATGAAATATAGTTTAGAGCGAATCAAGAAAGAAAGCAATTGGGGATAAAATCGAGATTAGGATTTAAATCGAAGCACTAAGGTGCGGGGAAATTTTCATCCATAGAGGGATTTAACCCAGAATATCCAGCATGGTTCCCAACATCTTATCTTGGGTTTGAAGCACCTTCAGGTTGGCTTCATAGGTGCGCTGGGTAACCATCATATCAGGGAGCTCTTCCTCCAGATTGACATTGGAAGTTTCTTTTTCAACCATCTGATCCCCTTCGAGCTCTTGATAACGATGGCCGGGAGTGTTGATCTTACTAACCTCCACTTCCACGCCGCCGTTGGCACCTTCGTTCATGGTGGCCCTGCTTTTTTTAAATTCATCGGTGTTAACGTTGGCAATGTTGTCAGCGGTAACTCCCATGGAGGTTCTGTAAGCCCGCAGTGCCGATAGAGCGCTGTTGACCGATGGAATCATTGGTGTCCCCCTTTAAAAGATAAATCCCGTCAGATATAGCGATATCGGTTGACGGGATTAGTAGAGCTTAGGACTTATGAAATATGCAAATTATATTAAGCTTCGTCCTATTGTTTGACAAAGCGGATTTTAAACTGAAAACTTCTCTCGATGCCGTTATTCCCGTGCGGCGCTATTCCTCAAACTAGAAGTTGTGAGAGCCCGACAGAGAAGATGCACGCACATTTGAGAAGTTTTAGTTTCTATCGGCGTATATATACAAATTCTATGCCATTTGTTAAATTATTCATAAACTACTTAGATCTCAAATAGTTAACTATTTTTCTGTATATGCTGAAATCATTAAACTGACAAATATCGTCAATTTTTTTGTCACAAATTGTCACTTTGCCGACACATTGGCCCAGAAAGGAAGCAACAATCATGGAATTTGAATTTGCTACTGCCACACGAATTATTTTTGGTCTCGGAACGGTAAAAAACATCGGCTCCCTGGCCGGAAAAATGGGTCGTCGAGCCTTTGTCATTACCGGTCAATCCACTGAACGGGCGACACCGATGATTGATCAGTTAGAATACGCCGGAATTGAAGTTGCAAAGTTCCGGATCTCCGGGGAACCCACAACAGACCTTGCCCTGGCAGCGGTCGAAGAAGCCCGCCGGCATACCTGTGACTTCGTGATCGGTATCGGAGGGGGCAGTGTTTTAGATACCGGCAAAGTCGTCGCGGCCCTTTTAACCAACAGCGGCAAGTTAAGGGACTATCTGGAGGTAATCGGGAAAGGCCAGCCGCTAAAACAAAAATCCGCGCCCTATGTCGCTATTCCAACCACAGCCGGAACCGGTACCGAAGTTACCCGCAATGCCGTTCTTGATTCTCCGCAGCATCGGGTTAAAGTCAGCATGCGAAGTCCGTATATGCTGCCGGAGTTGGCCCTCATCGATCCGGAATTGAGCTATTCGATGCCGCCTGCCATAACCGCTGTTACCGGATTGGATGCCTTCACTCAGCTGCTGGAAGTGTTTGTTGCATGCCGGGCCAATCCGCTGACAGACGGTATCTGCCGGGAAGGATTGCAGCGAGCGGCGGGCTCCTTGGAAAGGGCCTACCATGACGGCCGAGATGCCGCAGCGCGCACGGATATGTGTTTGGCAAGCCTTTTCGGCGGATTGGCTCTGGCAAACGCGAAATTGGGCGCCGTCCACGGATTCGCCGGCCCCTTGGGCGGAATGTACAATGCGCCCCATGGCGCCCTGTGTGCCGCATTACTGCCCTTTGTCATGGAGGCCAACATCAATGCCCTGCAGTCCCGGGCTTCAGAGTCCCCGGCTTTGAACCGCTACGATGAGGTCGCCCGCCTTATTACCGGATCATCCGCCGCCCGGGCCGCAGACGGTATCGCCTGGGTGCAGAAACTGTGTTTAAAGTTGCAGGTACAGCCCTTGGCGGCTTACGGTATCGAGGAAAAAGATTTTACAGATATTGTGGCTAAATCCCGCAAGGCGAGTAGTATGAAGGGCAATCCGATTGAATTGACCAAAGAGGAGCTATTGGAGATACTGCAAAAAGCGCTTTAAGGCCTTATCCGCTTATTTAGTACTATCGGAAAACAAAAGGGGGTGCGTCGTCATCCAGCGTAACCGGTTTGTTGCCGCGGGGTTTGACACGCAAATTTTTCTTCTTTTTGAATCGCTGGGGGCGGACAAACAAACCTGAGAATAAAAATACCAGCAGTTTGTAAAGCACTTTTACACCCAGCAAGACTATATAAAACAGCCCTACCCCAAAGGCCACTTCCACAAACATGGGTTGATTGGTCACCCAAATGGAGAATTTGTCCCAGTTGCTTACCAGCCAGTTTAGCATCATTTCCATCATATCTACATTCCTTTCTTTTTTTTACCTCTGAAAGCAGAATTTGTCAAGAAAACGAATAACTTAAATGGTTGGACAAATTTGGGTCAAAAATTTGACATTTCGCGGCAGTTTATTCCCGTCCCGAACCTGCAGTTTCGTCAAACCATCGGTTAAACGGCCGTTTATCAAGGCATGCCCCCCCAAGGAATAACTTTGGCATGAAAGTTGAATAATGTAATTTTTAATTCATACGCATGGGAATTAAATTAGACATCATGCGCCGGGTGATTCGGGGTTCCTGTCAGGCCTCGGAACACACCTCCTTTCATCGCCTCCGGGGCCTGACCCACTCCGGAGGCATCACCATGACTGTGGAAAATAAACTGACATGAGCTTGAAATGAGAGGTGAGTAAGACCATGATTTGTGTTTTGGAATACGGTAAGAATATCGGGACCCTGCGGAATTTATTTCGGGATGAGCAGCAAGCAATTGTTTTTGCAAAGCATATTATTGATTTGTCTGAAGAGGAATACACCTGCATTGCCGCCAACAAGTGGTATTGCGCCAAAAAAAAAGAATATGTCGAGGTCCAGGATTTATAGATCTCTTACCAATTCCCAACCCGATAAACCTGAAAATGCTTAAATTGCGCTAAAATGCCTTACGTCGATTTTTTGCTAAAGTTTATCGGAACTCAACCGATATAAAAGATAACAGTGTGCTGGCGGGCACACTGTTGTACATAATTCCTTAGGGTAAGGGGCAGCCCCCGTGGGGCTGCCCCTATTTTTTTAGTCCCTCAATAGTTCTTGACATTTTAATCGCTTTGGTTAATCCGTAGGCCATGGCTTTTAAAAAGTACACTGTTCCGATGATGGCCTGTGTCGTATTTTTACTGATTTTCGGGCCGACCGCGGTGGCGGGGGACACCCAAGACGTACCCAGAATTTCTGTCCATCAGGCTAAAAAATTGATGGGCAGTCCGGATACGATCGTCATAGATGTGCGCAAGTACCGCAACTGGTGGCGAAGCAGCAAAAAAATTCCAACTGCCGTCAGAGAGGATCCATCTAAGGTGGACCAATGGATCGAAAAGTTCGGCAAGAACCAGACCCTTATATTTTATTGTTCCTGAAAGAGCGAGAGAACAAGTGCCCGGGTGGCACGGACCTTTAGGCTTAAAGGATACACTAACGTATTTGCACTTCAAGGGGGCTGGAGCGCGTGGATGAATGCCGGTTATCCGGTTGAAGAAAAGTGAGACCTTAAGTCAAAGAAATGGGGTAAATTCAGACCTCGTCATTTAGCTTGGAAAAATACCTGTGACCCTTTAACTGTCGTGGGATTGCATGAAAATTGGATACGGGTCTGATAATCCCTAAATTCCCCAATTCGGCGTTAATAAATATAAAAAAAAAAAAAAAAAACTTCC
>JAFDDW010000044.1 GCA_019310665.1 Deltaproteobacteria bacterium | reverse complement strand
CGAAAAAAATGAACCCCGCTGTTTGTTGCTGAATGCATTTCTAAAACCTTAGTTCCAGACCTCGTTGAATAGTTTATTGGTTGAATGATGGGATAAATCCATATTTACAACCACTTAACTAATCAACCAATCAACGATATTTGTAGTTCATTTAGTCCATTTTTTGTAGGTTGGGTTGAGTCCTGATCGTTGACGTTGGGTTTCGTACCTCAACCCAACCTACGAAAAGCAGGCTTCTACCGGAAATTGATTATTTGGGGCGAAACCCAACAACTCCGATCAGCCGGGTTTTCGTTCAGCCACCAACTATATCTTTTCATCATGTAAGGCCGCATTGTCAAGAATTGAACAGCGATTTTTTGAGCACGGCTTTCTCATAGGCCCCGATAATATCTCTGCGGGTGACGATGCCGACCAGTTCGGCAGGGTCATCGGGTGACACCACGGGCAGGGTTGAAAAATCCTTGCGGCTGATTTTTCCAAGGGCGGTATAAAGATCATCATCGACAGACACGGTGACAACATTTTCCGAGGCCAGATCTCTGGCCACCACCAGACCCTTTAAATCTTCGTCAAAGATTGCTTCGCTGTAATCGTTAAATGAGAGGATGCCGGCCAGTTTGTTTTCGGCATCGAGCACCGGGAAGCTGTTGAATTTGCTTTTTGAAATTTTATCGGTCATCTCTTCCAGAGCACTGCCTTCCGCGATGGTTTCGACATCACGGTTCATCACGTCCTTAACGAACATGGATTTCAAAACATTGACTTCCTTGCCCTCTCTGATGTCGATGCCGCGCCGGACCAGTTTCAGAGTGTAGATCGAGTCCTTCATCAGTTGGCCGGCGAAAAGGTTTGCCACAATGCAGGACAGCATCAACGGAAGGATGATTTTATAATTGCCGGTCATCTCAAAAAGAATTAAAATAGCCGTCAGCGGCCCGTGGGTGGTGGCACTGACCACCGCCCCCATACCGACAAGGCTGTATGCCCCGGAAGAAGCCGTCAGCGTCGGAAACAATTGGTGGACCACCACCCCAAAAAATCCGCCGGCCATGGCACCCAGAAAGAGAGACGGCGCAAAAATGCCCCCGGACCCTCCCGAACCGATAGTAATCGAGGTGGCCAGGATTTTAACCACTGCCAGGACCAGGAAAAGCCACAAGGCCATTTTCTGCATCAGCGCCAGATCAATGGCACCATAGCCAACTCCCAGAATTTGCGGGAAAAACAACCCGCCGGCACCCAGGATCATCCCTCCGATAATCGCTTTGAGGTATTCGGGAAACTTAAAGTCGTCAAACAAATCTTCTATCCGGTACAAAACCTTGGTAAATGTCACCCCCGTCACTGCGCAAAAAAGCCCCAGAACAAAATACAAGGGAAATTCCCAGGCGCTGACCAGTTCATAGGCCGGGACAATAAAGGCCGGGATATCGCCGAGAAAGGCACGCGACACAGCGGTTGCCACCACCGAAGAGATCACGATCGGGCTAAAAGTCGCCAGACCAAATTCTCCCAGAACAACCTCCAGCGCAAACATCGAGCCGGCAATGGGGGCATTGAAAGTCGCGGCAATACCCGCGGCCGCCCCGCATCCGACCAGGGTCCGCATGCGTTCCTGGGATACCTTGAGCAATTGTCCGAGGGTTGAGCCGATGGCGGAGCCGATTTGAACAATGGGGCCTTCACGGCCGACGGAACCACCGGTGCCGATACTGATGGCCGAGGCCAGGGTTTTTACAAAAACAACCCTTTTTCTGATGACACCGCCCTTCAAGGCAACGGCTTCCATTACTTCGGGTACGCCGTGTCCTTTGGCCTCTCTGGCAAAAAAATACACCAGCGGGCCGACCACCAGACCGCCCGCGGCCGGAACCCAGACTTTCAGGTACCAGGGAAGTGCCAAAACCACATTAAGCAGTTCTTCGGAAGACCCGTAAGCAAGGTTTTGGAAAAAATCAATCAGATATCGAAAACCGACGGCACCGAATCCCCCGGCCAGGCCCACGGCCACCGCCAGAACGGCCATGATGGTATGCTCATTGGTTTTCAACTCACTCAGTGAGAACAGTTTTTTGATTGCAAATGGTTGATTCATTTAAATTTCCGTCAATGTGATGCGACCCATCCCCGGCAATGAAAATTTTAAAAAGAGATATCGGGCCTTAATATCTGAAAATATTTGCAATTTTTATAGTGCCGATCAAACTTAGTCAAGGAATTATTTGACTTTTCTTGACAAAATTGAAAAAATGAATAATATTGCGTCAAAAGAAGTATCCATAAAATCAAATATTGATAATTTGATTTTGGAAGAGGGAAAATATGCCGGTTTACGAATTTGAATGCGCCCAGGGACACATCACTGAAAAGCTTCTTCCCATGGGGACCAAACATACGAAGTGCGCCAAATGCAATAAAAGAGCCAAAAAAATACTCTCAGCCTGCACATTTGAATTAAAAGGTGGCGGATGGTATGCAGACGGCTATTCATCCACACGGCCCAAAAGCGATAGTAAATCAAAATAAGTTTCAGCGGGAAATAGATAAACCGCTTAATTATTTAATAAATTTAACCATCACCCATCGGTCAAATCCGACTCTGTGCCGCGGCACAAGTCGGATTTTTTTGTGATAAAATGGAATCTGCATGCGAATTATCAAAAATAGAGATCCCCAACGACCCTAAATATGCATCGGCCGCCGGCAAATATGTGGTTGAAATTGCTAAAATGATCGGTTTTGACGGGCAGGATCTGCATACAATCGAACAGGGTGTGCGAAAAGCAATCGAGGCTTCAATCGCCTATTCCTTTGAGCCCGGCGAAAAGGCCATCCTGGGACTCTCCTGTGAACGGATTGCCACGGGTATAAAAATTGTAATAAAGGATAAAGGCCTGCCTTTTGGAGATGCAATCGCCGCCCTCAATGCTGATGATCCCGGAACTATTGAAGCGTCAACGCTGGGCAGACAGGTTTTTCAGCTTAAAGACTTCATGGACGAAGTATTGCTGCACAATCTGGGGCACGAGGGCAAAGAAACCGTTTTGATTAAACATTTGAAATCTAAAACAATCACCGACTATTATGCCGAATGTGAACTGGAACCCTACGCGGTGGCGCCACCTGAAATCACCCCCGGCCGGCCGGCCGGCAAATGTGCGGTCCGGCAGATGAAACCATCCGAAGCGGCCGAAGTATCAAAAAGCGTGTATAAAACCTATGGCTATTCTTATACCAACGAATATGTCTATTACCCTGAAAAAATTATCGCCCTCAACGCCAGCGGCCGGATTCATTCGGCCGTGGCTGTATCGGGCAGCGATGAAATTGCCGGCCATTGCGCCCTTCAATACTGGGAAGAAAATCCCGCCATCGCTGAATTCGCCGCAGGGGTCGTCAAACCGGAGTTTCGCTCCCAGGGTTGTTTTGCCAAGATGACGGCCTATCTGGTAAACCGGGCCCGTTCGGAAGGCATCTGGGGGGTCTTTGGCCAGGCGGTTACCAACCACACCTATTCCCAGTCCACCGGACTGCGTTCAGGACTCAATGATTGCGGGCTCCTGCTGGGCCTTGTACCGCCCACCATTATGTTCAAGGGGTTTTCCGAAAAACTTTATGACCGCTTAAGCATGGTGTTGCAGTTCAGGTATTTGGACAGCCCATCCCCGGGTAAGGTTTATGTGCCGGCTCACCACCAGGCTATCGTAGCCGCGATCTATGAAAATCTTGGCATCGTTCCTAAGGTCCTGGCAGGACAAAAGGTCGGAAAACGTGAATCTAAATCTTTATTCAAAATCAGTGTGGTAACATCCTTGAATTTTGCCCGGATTATGCTGGAAGATTATGGTCCAAATGTAATTGAGGAGATCGGCACAAAACTGAAGGAGCTTTGCTTAAAAAAAATCGAGGTGGTTCATCTGTACCTGAATCTTTTCGACCCCCGGACCGCCCACTTCGTCGAAGAACTGGAAAAACTCGGCTTTTTCTTTGCCGGACTGCTGCCGGGCGGTCTGTCCACCGGTGATGCCTTAATCCTACAGTATTTAAATAATATTCCCATCGATTATGACGCCATTCGCCTGGAATCAGATATGGCCGCCAGGATTCTCTCCCATATCAGGCAATATGACCCGAATATCGTGTGATTCTTGGAACAGGGTTCTATTTATCCGTCTACCTGCCCTTGTCCTGCAGTTTCCAGGTCTTGTTGACACGCAGCCGACAACATGATAGCCGGTAGATCGAAAACTAAACAGGATAGATCGCAGGCCGTCTCAATAGCAAACCGGTGCGAATTGTGAAACCTGCTGACCAGAGCGAGGATCTATGAATCTTTTTTTTATTCGAGCATTGCGAGCCGCAAAGCTGGATGCCAGTTTGTTTGATGAGGTCATGGCGGACACCAAAGCCAGGACCCAGGCCATCATTGTCGTTTTTCTTTACGGTGCCGCCGTCGCCTATGGAATCTTCGGCCGGGGGGGCGTTGCCATGATCAACAGCGCCATATTTATGACCCTGATCGGGTGGTATATCTGGGCTTTTTCCGTCTATATCATCGGTGCTCGCATGTTCCCTGAATCCCGAACCACCGCTGACAGGAAAGCCTTTATGCGGGCAATGGCCTTTGCCAGTTCGCCCGGGTGGCTGTGCCTGCTGGGCCTGGTTCCGGGTCTGGGTATTACCGTTTGGGTGGGTGCTTCCGTCTGGATGATCGTGGCCACCGTGGTCGCGGTAAAAAAGGCCCTTAACTATTCAAGTACCTATCGCGCGGCAGGCATCACCGTGGTTTGCTGGATCCTCAGTACGCTCTTTCAAGGGTTGATGTACATTATCATATTTTCGGCTTTCGGCGTTTCTAAATCGCAGTTCTAATTACTCCGCCCTGAAAAATAGGACATTTAGGGTTGCAAATTGTTATTTGAAAACTGAAGCAAGTTGTTAGATCGAACTTCTAAATATTTTCTTCAATTTTCAAAGAACAAATTTATACTACCCAACCCTGTTATGGTTATTTTTCAGGGCGGCGTAATTAGGAATCAATGCCATGTCGTCTGACGAACATTCAGAGCTGACATTTGCAAGCCGGACCGTATCTGCAAAATTCATTGACCCCGCCGGGCAATTAGTGGAGCGCCCGGTTGAGATCCGCACCCATCCGATTAGCGGACGTACCTGTCGCATTGCCTTCAGCCGGATAAAGGAAAAGGAGACCGGCACCGACGCCCTGCCCCCGCCGCCGCCGGATGCCGGGGATACCTCTAAATGCCCTTTCTGCCGGCCCCAGGTAAACTCGCAAACGCCCCAATTGAATCCCGATTTGACAAATGAGGCGCGACTGACCCGCAAAGATTCCCTGCTGTTTCCGAATCTGTTTCCCTATGGCAGCTATTCCGCCGTGAGCCTGTTCGACAATGACCACTTTGTCGAGATCGGTAAGGCCTCACATTCATCTTACACCGACAGCTTCTTGAACTGCTGCCGGTATCTTGCCCGGGTTATCGATCACGATCCCCAGGCCGTATACATGGCCATCACCCAGAATCATCTGCCGTCGGCCGGCGGGTCCTTGATTCACCCTCACCTGCAAATAAATGCCGACCGTGTTGCCGCCAACCACCATCGGTTTTTGCTGGAACGGGCATATACTTTCTATCAGCACAACGGTGATTTTCTGTTTTCCACCTATCTCGGTCACGAGAAAAAGGATGGTTCCCGCTATATCGGAAAAACGGGATCCTGGGAATGGGTGGCGGCGTTTGCCCCGGAAGGATTTTTCGAGATCTGGGGCATCCTGCCCCGGACCACCTCCCTGCAGCAGCCGGCGGTATCCGACTGGGAGGATCTTGTGCAGGGCATTCTCAACATTCAGCGGCTTTATCGGAGCATTAACCGCAACGGCTACAACCTGGGACTCCTGTCGGTGGAAGTCCCCGCAAGCCGGCTCGAACTGCGTATCGTCATCGTGGTTCGTTCAAACTACGCCCCCTGGGTGCGCAGCGATCATACCGGTTTCGAAATCATGCTCGGTGATATGACCACTTTTGTCGCCCCGGAACAAACCGCAGAATGGGCACGCCGATTTTTCAGCTGATGATGGTGGCCAAAGACATAAGATAATTGATATAAGTTCAAAATCAATATGACCCTTTACCTAAAAAACTTACTCTTAATGATTATTTTTAGCATGGCGGCTGGGTTTTATGCAGTCCCGCCTATCCACGCTGACGTTGCCGTTTTCGACCGCGTGACAACTGTTAAAACCCCAATCCGCATCACCGTGTTAACCAAAAGTCGCTTTTTCTCGGTCGGCGGCCGCCTGGTGGATATCTACCTGAATGACGATCATTTGAAACGAATTTTAACCGGTGGTGACGGCTACGGTTACTTGAAATACACGCCCCCGTCTCCAGGTTATATAACAATTAAAGCGCGCTCAGGCTCGGATAGCGCCACCGGGTTACTCCTGGTGATGACCAAAAATGATCGGGCCATAATCATCGAAGTTGAGGAAGGGTTTAAAGGTGCAGTATTTTCCGAAGAGGTAAAGCAAAGCAGCCTGAAGGCCGTCAAAACGCTGAGCAAAAACTATAAAATTATCTATCTGAGCCGGTACGCCGGCAAAAGCATCACCGGCACCTGGCTTGAGAAACAAAGCTTTCCCGAATCGGTCATTCTCAGCTGGCGAGGGCCTGAAACGCTGACGGCGTTGAAAAAAAAGGGAATACAGCTGCATGCCATCATCGGCTCCGCGGCGGTAATATCAGCGGCTGCCAAGGACATTGAAAATCGATTTGCCTTTGAAAAAACCAAAGACGGCACAACTGTCAAAGACTGGGGTGAAATTTTAGAGCACCTGCAGGATGAGCCTGCTCCTTGACTATTGACTGTCAATTCCCATTCTTGTTTGAACAAATAAACTAACCCCAAGCAATCGGAGCTTTATAATGAAAAAAATAATTGCCCTAATACTGGCCGGCATGTTTTTCTTGTTAAGCTGCGCTCACCAGGATAATTTATCCGACGAAGAGAAAGAAAAATACCGCAATGCCAAGCAGCGATACGATGCCGGACAACGGGGTGGCCGCTAAGCGCTTAGCGCCTTTTATCTGACCACATTACTGCGTGCCCGCATATTTATAAATGGTGCCGTCTGAGGCCACGCCGTACACGGACCCGTCCGGACCGACCGCCACGGATGACAGCCCGTTTCCATGGAAGTTGGTATCATGCCCCCGTGTTTTAAGATCATAGGTAACGGTCAGCATTTCATAAGCGGAAACATAAATCCGGTTGGCAGTGACAGCCGGTGATGTGTGCGTCGCCCCCAGCAGCGGTAATTTCCCCGGAGACTTATCATCCTGCGCCAGGATGCCGTCTGAGATGTTGAGTTTCTGGATGTGGTCTTTGGACACCACAAAAACATATTTTGGGCCAGGGATACCCGGTGTGGCGAAAACAGGCTGTCCGGCATTATATTCCCACATTTTTACGCCGGTCTCCACATCATAGGCCTGAACTTTCCCGTCACCTGATCCAAACACCATCAAACCGTTGGACGAAACCGCAGCTGAGGAATGCTTATCAAAGCTGTGTTCATGATGCCAAAGCACCGACAGGCTGCTGCCGCTCCATTCATAAGCGCCGATGCTGCACAGATTGTCCGCAATGGCGATGATCGGTTTTTCTCTGCCGCTGACAACGGCAACGGTTGGGTCGATAAAGCGGTCCGACAGAACCATACCCTCTTCGTCCCAGGCAACGGGAAAGTTGCCAACCAGGTTCCAGGTCTCTTCATAAAATCCAAGAAGATCATCGAGTTCCGACCCGCTGCCGGATGGGCCGTAGCTGCAAGTGCCAAGCGCTTTGCGGTCAACAAGCTGCACCCGCTTGCCCTCATCACGCAAAACGAAAAGCTCTCCCTGAATATCTGCGATCATGCCCACTGCAAGGTATACGAAGATCAGAGTCTCCGTCTGCGTGGTCATAACCTTGGGGGAACCGGCCGTAAATCCATTATCCGGAAATGGGTAAGACCATCTCCGGTTGCCGAATTGGTCAATTTTATGAAGGGTACTCCGGGCCGGGCCGTCACCCGCTTTACGGTTGGAGATAACATAGATATCGCGTTTACTCGAGACCGATGGGGAAGAAATAACCCGGGTTTCTGAACCGTCGGCACCCAGCGGCTTTTTCCACTTTTCACTTCCATCCTCAGACCTTATGGCCACCAGCAAGCCGTCGGAGGTACCGACGTAAACAACCTCTCGATCTTGAAAATCGCTGCCGATCACCGGCGAGGAACTGGTAATCGGGTATGGATTCGAAATCCAACTCGAGGAGAGTGCATAGCCGCTTTCAATCAGCTGAACCCCCTGGTTTGACAGGTTGCCGTGGAAGTGCCCCCACCTTGTCGACTTACCACCGGCACAACCGATAAAAGTCACCACAGAAAATATCAGAATAACATTTCGCAAATTGTTGCTCATATTGCTGTCCTTAATTGGCTTCGAATATTTCAATTAATCGATCCCCTGCTCAACTGGGGAATCTTTAAGCGGCCCGGAAAATCAGGGTTTCAGCTTTAATTACTCCGCCCTGAAAAATAGCATATTAGGGTGATAAATAGTTCTTCGAAAACTGAAGTTTGTTTTTCAACCCTAGGTCCGGCGGATTAATTACTTAATGCTGCGCATTTAATTTTTATGTTTTTCTCTTTTTAATCAAAAGAATTCCTCGATGCTCTGCATCGGGGTTAAAAAGGTAAAATTCATTTTGATACTTCACAGCTCTGCTGCGGGGTAGTTCATTTCATTATAGGTACTTAGGTCTAAAGAAACATAGCAGCAATTAGGTGGCCGTAATAATTGATTATTTTTCATTTACTCTAAGATTAATTCAGTATTCATCAGCCTTTGTGCGATTCACTTTCAACAACGATTAATTAATCCGCCCGGATCAGCGTCAAAATGGCCTAATAAGATTTCAAAGGACAAAAATATTTTACCTACTCCTGATATCGTTATTTTTCAGGGCGGAGTAATTAGTATATTCCAATTTTGGAAGACAAATCAAGCCCATATGTGATTTTTCATTCAAAAGGAATGACAATAATGGAATGGTGAAGAATTGGAGTATCGGTGTATTGGTAACCACCACCAAATTCAGAGGATATATTGATCTTCTGCTGCGTTTTGAAGGAGTTAGCTGATTTT
>JAFDDW010000043.1 GCA_019310665.1 Deltaproteobacteria bacterium | reverse complement strand
GTATAATTCCGTACTACGGCCCCGAGACGATGAGAATCTTTGAGAGTGTCGATGGCGAGACGTTCGGCCGAAAGAAATTGATAATCCGTGAAGACTGCGAAACCTTTGAGTTTTTGGGGGTCGCGCACCCACTTACTGAAAGGCACCTTATCCATGTTCTTGCAGGTATAGCGCGTATAGTCCAACGGCAGGTCTCCGGGACCAAGGGTTTCCAGAAGCTTAAACCCAACATCCAATTGCCAAGGAGCGTATGGGCCATCTTCATAAATGGGGAAGCAAAAACGGAAGGGGTGCACCAATGGCTTCATCGTCTTAGCAATTTGGCTCCGGGAGTCCATTGATTTCTTGGCATTCTTACAGGCCACCCAAAAACGGGTTGGATTCCAGACAAAATCCCAGACTGATTTTCCGGGCGCAAGATGGCGTAACCCACAGTGCAGAATACGGCTCGAACGATTGGTGGCACCAGAGGAAAAATCGTCTTTATCGACAATCAATACGCGATAGCCACGGGCTGCGAGTTGCTGAACCGCCCCCGAACCGTTAATCCCAGCGCCAATCACAACCACATCGAATGGATCTTTGCCAAGATTGACCAATGGTATACGATTCATAATTTCACTATCAATTTAGAAAACAAGGTGGACACTACATATTGTGGGCCACCTTCCCGTCTTCGTAAAAGATATATGAAAGATGTCCAATTATCAAATTACCCGAGAATATTTCAGATAGGATCTGGATACACGAAACAAAATGGGCAATCAACCGGTATTTCAAAATTTTGGTCAATTAAGGAATGGTCGTTGCACCCTAAGTGGCCGAGAATCCTGGCTGCATAATGCATCAGCTAAGATAACAAATTTTGACTTGCCTAAAAAATGTGACATAAGACCTCAAGAAAGCATTGTGTAGGATCCAAAGGGGTTGTGAATTAGATAACCCAATCCCCAATAACGATGGAATTAAAATGTTAAGATTTGCTGAACAAAGCTAAAACGCTCGGCCATTGTGGGTTTCCCCTGACCAATCCACATGAAGGGCTAATTAGAGATATCGTGCCCAATACACAGCGTACAACTCATCGCAAAGTGTTTGATTTCTAAAACAAATATGTAATCTTTAGAAATTGCAGATAATAAAGAGATCATTACAAGATTTACTGCCCGAAGATACCTGACAAGGCTATCCGGCTCCCTGATGGCAACAGGTGCGCTTTCAGGCACCCATTTCTTAACTACCCGATTTTAATTTTAATTCTGTTCATTTGCTTTTATTTGGAGCGTTCGATGAGCATATGGCAGTGTCAATGATATCAGACACTTACAAGAGGATGATTTCGAGAGAAAATGCGAGTGGGGTAGACATAGGGTAGACAAAACGGCCAACCAGAAATAAGAGAGCGATTATTAACTCTCTTAACTGTCTAATATCGATTGAAATATGGTCGGGGCGGGGTGATTTGAACACCCGACTTCCTGCTCCCAAAGCAGGTGGAACTTGGTTCAAAAATAACTATAACTTATTAAAAATATTACACATTCGCAAGCCACCTGTTTTCAACCTCCCCAGATCATGCTGTGCATGGTGTGCATGATATCAATAAGTTACGCATGCTGTCGGCTGGAAAGGCTAGACAAAGGCTAGACGCGATGCATAATTTAGTATGATTAAATGCCCTGACATATACTTGATTTGACAGAATTTTAAAGTAAGTTAAAACTTCGATTGACAATATGATATCACAACTTTTTAGGAGTCTCCCAAAGTTTGTATATATCACCGCTTATCCCAGCGAACAAATAGACGTCAGTTTCCGAAACTGTTTTGCTAAATTGAGCAGTATCGCCCACAAGGAGTTGGTCTATTGTTTTTCCTACCATGGTTTTCCTCCGATTACCTTTAACAAAAAACTTATCCATCCACTTTGTATATTTTGCAGAGTAGCGCCCTTAGTTGATAGGTTCCCATGGCCGGATCATAAGGTGGTGCGTTATTCGTCAGAATGTTTGCATTGGAATTCCATATACCATGCTCTGGCCCCGGTTCTTCAGGAAACCACCAACCGTGCTCAATGTGCACGACTCTCGGGTGGATTCCCTTCGCGAGTCTTGCCCTCTGTTTAATCCTCCCACGAACCGTTTGTATCCAGACCCATTCCCCGTCTCGAATATCTAGCTCATCAGCTGTTCTCGGATTGATTTCCACGAGGGGAGCGGGATGCTTTTCGCGCAATGAAGGGATTTGACGATACTCCGAGTGAAAATAGTAAGGCGTCCTTCCTCCTGTTGTCAAAATCAGCGGATAATCTTGTGCCAACTCCGGTGTACTTAAAGGACTTTCAGGCGGTTCCTGGTAATAGGGCAAAGGATCATACCCATACTTTTCCATAATACTCGAGTAAAGCTCCACCTTTCCCGAAGGCGTATTGAATCCCCTTTCTTCAAATTTTCTGTATCTCATGGGAACCGAAAGGAATCCCTTTTCTTTCAGCTCATCAAAAGTGATTCCCAGCTTTTTGAGTTGAGTGTTGTACAGGTCTTCAAGAGATTCGATTCCTACAGCTAGGTTCAGCCTCCTTGCCAGATCGATGAGAACTTCTTCGTCCTGCCTGCACTCCCCTATCTGGATAACTTTCTGTTGAATAAGGGCAAAATTATAAGAGCGGAATGGGAGTCCGACGACCTCATCAACCTCTAACCAGGATGCGGCCGGCAGAACGATATCTGCAAGTTCGGCGGTAGGCGTCATGTAGAGATCCATCACGGAAAGGAAATCGAGCCGCAACAGGGTTTCATAGGCCTGTTTAGCATTGGCATAGGTTGCCAGTGTGTTGTTGCCAAAGTTAAGAAAGGCCTTGACCGGATAAGGTTTTCCAGTGCGGATGGCTTTCATAAGCGTCGGGATGTGTGCGGAGGGGAAGGGCGCATTTCGACCACTTAGAAGTTTATATCTATCCGCCCCCAGTCGCTTTTCTTTCATTTCGTCGGTAAGGTTATCCAAAAGAATTGGAATATCATCGATCACTCGCATTCCCAATATCCAACCACCGGGAATGTCGATATTCCCCGTAATCCCCGGTAGCAGTGCCACCGCTCGGACCGTTTGAAAACAGTTGGGAGTATGCTCGATAGCAACCCCCCATTCAACGGATGCGGGTCTGGTATTTGCAAACAGTCTCGCCGACTCCTTTATCTTGTCAGCGGGAATCCAAGTGATCTTTTCCGCCCACTCCGGTGTACAACTCCGGACACGTTCCGCCAATTGATCAAATCCGACCGTCCATTCATTTACGAAATCTCTATCATAAATCCCTTCTTGGGTAATGACATGGATCATGCTCAAGGCCAGGGCATCATCCGTTCCCGGACGTATCTGAAGCCAGATATCCGCCTTCTTTGCTGTCTCCGTCTCACGTGGATCGACGACGATGAGTTTTGTTCCTCTCTTGATACAGTCTCTCACCTTGAACTGGGTCTCACCGTCCGGTCCCGTGACCAGGGGATTATGGCCCCAGACAAGCAGACAAGCTGGATTCACATCTCCGTAATAGTCGCAAATGGGTAAATCCCCATAGGTGATCCCACCGGCATTGATCCTTGGGTGAAAGCACTGGGCAGCACCGGGTTCGCACCAGTTCGGCGTTCCCAGGGCATGGGCGAATCGAACCACGTGCCGGTAATGATGGCGTCCCGTTCCCTGGCCGATCGCGATTGACTCAACCCCAAATTCCTCTTTGATTTCTTGTATTTTATTTACGATGGCGTCAAGGGCCTCATCCCATGAGATCTGTTTCCATTTCCCCTCCCCTCTTTGACCTACTCTCTTGAGCGGGTGCTTTAAGCGATTCGGATTGTAAAGCTGATCAATGCTCGCCATCCCCTTGACGCACAGCTTGCCCCTGTTCAACGGAAATTCGGGGTCACCCTTTATCTTGACCACTTTACTGTTGTTCACGTGAACCAATGCGCTGCAGCCCCCATGGCACATTCGGCAGGCACTTCTATATATTTTCCCATTTTTACTTGAGTTTGGATTTTTCGGATAAGATATTGGGGACATGCTGCCCTCCACTTTTCAGATCCATAGAACCCATCTCAAAAATGTCTTTTGACCCAATATCTTTGTTGGTGCCGCGTTTCAAATCCTCGACATACAACAGTATGCCTCCGGTTTGAAACTCGGCCCCGCCGCGATCTTGAACCAAAATCCTATTTTTGAGATGGGTTCTGATATCCCACATCACCCGGTTAGGAGATGATATCGCAATTTTATCATCTCGGGATCTCCAAGCGGTTACTGCTTTTTTTCCTGAATTCTAGATAATAAATCGAAGGGCGGGTCGCATTCTCGGGTTTCAGAACAAAACAGTCCTTTCCCGCTCCCTCTCTGGATTTCGAGATGTCGCTTTTTTCGTCTCCGAGATCTCCTGAGGTCATAGCGCCACCGTTGCAGGCCGCTACACATGCAGGCTGGTGACCCTGTTCGATCAGATGTTCGCACAGATCGCATTTTCGGGCAACCGCTTGATCATTATCCATGCAGATCACATCGTAGGGACATGCAGGTAGGCAAGCCTCACACCCTGTGCAAGCTTCTTTATCGATGAGAACGAGGCCGTTGGTCTGTTTGTAGATAGCCTCAGAGGGGCAGACTTCGACACAGGGAGGATCGGCACAATGCATGCAAAATATCGGTTGGTAATACATCCAAAGCGCGGGATACTCACCTTCAGGACCGATGCACTCTACTCTAATAAAAGAAAATCCTTTGGTTCCCGGCAAGGCATTCATCCTGGGAGGGAGATCGAATTCTTGTTTGCAGGCAACGATACAGGCGTTGCAGCCCGTGCATTTGTTCAAATCTATCAGTATTCCACATTGAGTCGTCACGTTAAACCTCTGAGTTGTCCTTTACTCCTTGTGGTGGCCCGTCCGCTTTATAAGCTTTACAAAGCAGTCCTCTCAATTCGGTGGTGCCCGAGGCGGGATCAGTAGCCCCCTGGGGATCTACCAGAACATTGGCATTTGATTCGAAGACCCCGTGAGCCGGTGCCGGCAGTTCAGGATACCACCATCCATGACAGACAGAGATAACCTTCGGATGAATTCGTTTGGTAACCCTGGCTTTAAAGCGTGCTTTTCCGTGCTTAGTTTCAATCCACACCCAGTTGCCTTCTGTGATGCCCAATCCCATGGCGGTTTCCGGATGGAGTAACACCGGCGGGTAAGGCTCCATTTCGCGCAACCAGGAAACATAGTGATACTGTGTGTGAAAGTAAGGGAAATTCAACTCACGTGATCCGGTTATCAGGATGTAGGGATAGTCTTTGGCCAGTTGGGGGGTTGTTTCGTAGCATTCCGGGGGATAGCTGAATACGGGTAAGGGGTCTAATTCGACCTCTTCCAGCAGGGATGCATATAACTCGAGTTTGCCGGAAGGTGTAGGGTAACCCGGGTTTTTATCAGAGCGCAGCAGCCCTTTTTCGTGTTTATTCCAAATCTCAGGTGCCGGATAGAAACACGTTTTGATAAGCTTCTCAAAGTCAATGTCTAAGGACTCCAATTTCCAGTCACAGAGTTCGCGTTCGGTTTCCCACGGCCATAAATCAGGATTACCCATCTTACGACACAAATCCCTGAAAATATAAAAATCCGACCTGCTTTCACCCACTGGTTCAATCACGGCCTGACCTGCAAATAAACCCATGTCAAAGGCATCGTGAACCCAATCCCTCTCAAATGGTGTATTAACCGGTAATATGATGTCAGCCCACTGTGTGGAAGGCGTCATGGTAATATCTGACCAGACAATGAAATCCATCTTCTTGAGTGCTTCCAGTATGAATCTGTCCGGTTTTTCATGACCCACCAGGGGATTCGAACTCTCGCCATACAGTGCCCGAATAGTATACGGGTCTCCGGTGGCGGCAGCTTTCCAGACGGCGGGTTGATGAGCTGAGGGCATGGGCGACATGGCGGGATTGCTGAACACATACCCCCCGGTAATCCGTTTTTCTTCCTGCCCAACCGGGAGAGGGGTGCCGGACGGTTTGTATCCCGGTATATGCCAGAAGGCATTTCCGCCGGGAATATCCATATTACCGGTGATCGCCTTCAAATGCAATATGGCCTGGTTGGTGGCAGTGGAACGGCTGCATTGAGACATTGATACGCCCCATTCAATGCAAGCCGCTCCGGAGCCGGCATACATTCTTGCGGATTCCCTGATCTTTTCGGATGAAATCCAGGTCACCTTCGCAGTCTTCTCCGGGGTCCACTCCCGGACATTGTCCTGCAGCACCTGCCATACCGGTCGGCATTCAACTTCGCTGCCATTTTTTAATAAAATACCATAGGACCCGGCTAAGGCCGGTTCGGTATTCTCAAAATCCATATAACGATCATGATTCCATACCTTTACAAAGCGGCTGGTTTGATCCCAATATATAAATTTTTGAGAATCCCCCCCGTTAAAAATCTCACTTTCCCGTAATAATTTCTTGGTGTCGCATCGAACCAGAAAGGGCGCGTTGGTCCACTTGGCAACAAATTTTTGATCATAGAGACCTTCACTGATTATGATGTTTAGCCAAGAAAGGGCAAGGGCCAGATCGGTGCCCGGGCGTATGGGTAGCCAAATATCAGCTTTGGATGCGGCGCGCGTGAAGACAGGGTCGATAACAATCAATTTGCAACCACCCGATAGCTTACCGGCAAGTTTTTTGCCCACGCCTCCCATGCCGTCATTTCTGGAATCAATCAGGGTATCGCCCCAGGCGACGATACAGTCTGCCCGGTCGATGTCACGCAGAATACCGGTTTGCGCCAGACCGGGGATCGGTCCGACGGTCATATTCATCACGGGCATTCTTGTTTTGGTGAGGCAAATGTGCCCTACGCCGATGCCGTTGGGAGTACCCAGTACCCCGTTATAGAAAATATGCCGTGGATAGCTGTGGACAACCCGACAAGTGCCCCAGGCATAGGCAATACTTTCGCCACCATATTTGTCCCTTATCTTCAACAGATTGTAGGCCGTAATGTCGAGCGCTTCGTCCCATGATATGCGCTTCCATTTTCCGGCACCCCTTTTGCCCGCCCTCTTCAACGGATGTCTTAGGCGATAAGGACTATAGACATATTGGACAGCGGCTTTCCCTTTTTCGCATATGCTACCCAAATTGAGAGGTCCTTCAGGGTCACCCTCAAGATTTACCAGCTTGCCCGCTCTTATGTGGGCCCGCAAAACGCAACCACCGTGGCAAAGGAAGCATGTGGTCTTCAATATCCCACATTTATCACGCTTATTTGGCATTTTTTTAGATTTTGAATGCATTTTCGGATCCCATCCTCCATTCAGATAAATTCAAAATCAAAGAGCAGTTCCGGGATTTCAACGTACTTTTATAGCCCGTACCAGAGCATCCACAGTATCCTCTAATCCTTTAAGTCCAAGAGGAGGGCTGTTTAAAAGGAATTGCCCGAGAAGATATTGGTCGAATGTGCCCATAATCATATGAAAATACGTAGGAAATGGAACATTCTCAATGAAAATACCTTCTTTTTGACCTTGCTGGATCACTTTTTGGATTTTTTTCTGAAAAGCTGTCAGATTCCGATAGCCGGGGGTGGAATAGAATTTGATATTCCTGAAAAGTTCTAAGATCAAGACACGCGAAAATTCTTCACAGGTATACAGTTGCCATATCCAGCGCCATATCATCTTGCGCAGCGCTTTTTCTGGCCCTGATAGATCCCGCCGATTGATATCATCATCTGAGACTAGATTTTGCAAATAGCTCTCGGCGGCGCCCAGGAGAATGGCTTCCTTGTTGTCAAAGTATTCATAAAGGGTCGCATCTCCCAAATTGGCTTGGCTGGCCACCTCTGATATCGTGGCGCTGGAGAAGCCTTTGCTTGAAAAAACCTTAATAGCAGTTTTTAAGATTTGGGCTCTGCGAAGTTCGGTCCTCTCGCTGCGCTGCAATTTATTATTATTTTTCGTGACCGTAGCCTGTGTGCCGGTGGCTCTAAGAACCAATTGATAGATTACATCCGAGAGTTCATTGGGGTCATAGGGACGTTCATGAACGATGCTATCAAAAACGGTAATCACGCTGGTTCCCATACCTATATTGCGGATCAGCCGGGGGTCTATATCCGCCCGAAACAGGCCTTCTTTTTGCCCTGCAATAATATTTTTTAAAACAAGACCTGAATAGAGTTTTACATATTTTACGTATTCTGAGGAATAAAATTCGGGATTTTCTCTTTGCGCCATCATCAGGATCCGGGCGTAGTTGGGGCTATTCTTCATTTCGGCAAGATAATGCCAGATTGCTTTCCTTAACTTAGGACCGGGCTCTTTCATACCCTGAAAGTGCTCATTCAATGATTCAACGGCATTCTGGAGATACTTTCCATAGATGGCAAATAGAATATTTCTCTTGTTGTTGAAATATGAGTATATAGATGCCGCATGAATACCGGAATCCTTGGCAATATCTGCAACCGTCGTTCGGTTGAAACCATTGGTGGCAAACAGAAATTCAGCAGATTTAATAACGGCTTTCTTTTTTTCGTCAATCAACTTAAAGTCACCTCGAAAATGATATAACCCGAACGATTAATATAAATTCTGTTTGCTGTCAAGAAGTATTACATCAACGGTCATAGAAAGAAATATTTTATATATTTTCAGACAGATAAACATTTATTTCTTGAGAAGTCAAATTGATTTTATCGAACTAATCTCTTGACAGAATATTTAAAATACAATATGAAAATGTACAAAACCGAATAAAACTTAATCATATTTAAGAGCTGATTCGCTTAAGACATTTACGCATCTTAAATTCGATTCGGTTTTAAAATAATAAATACAAGCGTTTAGATATTTTTTACCGGATTTTATACAAATGAAATAAAACTTTAGGAAATGAAAGGTATTACAAAAATGGGAACACAAGCGGATAAAAAGGACGAATATTTTAAGATCGATGTAGAAGTACATCTCTCGGGTGATAAAACCCACATTAGTTATTATCCCGGAGTCCAGCTCTGGTGGCGGGGTGTTGATGGTACCCGCAGAGCCTTTGGCGCAGGAGGCAAGCGAAAGGTCTCCGAAGTCCGAGAAAAGGAAGAACAAAAAGCTCCGGAAGAGGACCGGCTTATACAGTATATGGATCGATATGGGGTCGATATTGCATGTTTGCTGCCCGAATCCATGATGGATACAAC
>JAFDDW010000042.1 GCA_019310665.1 Deltaproteobacteria bacterium | reverse complement strand
GGGGGTGATCCTCCCGTCCATAATACTGTTCTCTTCATACTTCTTAAATGCTTTATCTTCCGCATATTTCATAAAAGGCGCATCATCCACCTCAAAATCAAAGCCGTTTGTACTGCGGGCAAGATACAGACTTCTATGCCCCTTCAGACTTTCAATCGTTACCAGCAGCAGGTAGGTGTCGTCGATCTTGACCGCCCCGGCATTACAGATGTCCGAGACCGGAAACGAGAGGTCATCCATAGTGATCACAGGGTTGCCCTTAAAGCGATAGATAATATCCGGGTGTTTTTTTTTAGACATGCTTTATTCCTTTTCCTATTCCCCGGCAAATACATACCGGGTTTTGCATCCCATTTCACGGTCAAATTGTTTATAAACATTGAGGGTCTGGTGTGCAACAATGTCCCAGGAGATAATTTCTTTGACATAGGCCAGTGCGTTTTGAGAAAATTTTTTGTATACTTCCGTATCAGTAAGCAGCGTCACAATCCTGTCGACATATTCGCCATCGGTTTGTGCATGAAATCCCGCTTTTGATCTCTCAAGTGTATCGACAAATGCCGCAAGATTCGATGTGACCACAGGCTTGCCGAAGGTCATTGCATGTGCCATTATGCCACTTTGAGCTCCAGCAGTATAGGGCAAAACCATGATATCAGCGGCGCTCAGAATCGTATCGAAAGTTTTTTGGGGAAACTTTCCCCGGAATACTTCAATTCGGTCCCTGACAGGCGAGTTGCTTATCTTTTCAAAAAGCATCCTGCGATAGATGCTGAACTCGGGCACTCTGAGTTTTCCGGCCAGCACCAGCCATGCATCCGGAACTTTTTCGACTACGTAAGGGAAAAAGTCCACCACCCTGTCAAAACACTTGGCTGGCCAATAATACCCTGCCAGCAGGATTACTTTCCTCTCATCAAGGTTGAGTTTTTCCTTGGCATCAGGGATAGGATCCATGTCGCGTGCGCCGTGCGGAATGAGAAAAATCTTTGACGGATCTACATCAAAAACTGTCCGCAATCTTTCGGCGTGCTCCTGGCCATGTACAATAATGCCGTCCAGTTCGCGGCACATGGTTCGCAAGATGAGTTCCTTTCGAAACTCAAATTCTTTCTGAACAGTATGGAAGGTTGCTATAACCGGAGTGGCAGTGGACTTAAGGCGGTAAATCAATTCAAGTACGGCAATGCCGTCCAGTTCACCATACAGGTCGAATTCGTGCTGAATATGGACAATATCGGGTGTCACCCGATTAACAGCGTTAAAAATCTTCCGGGCTATGCCGTCTTCGCCGGGGTAGTATGATGGGTAAACATGCCTTCCCTCAGCACCGTACTGGCTGACAATATGAATCTCATTGGGTAACTTTGTCAGGGCGTCAACCAGGAAACCGGTATATGTTCCAATGCCGCATTCAATAGGGGGATAAGTGGATACGAATACTACACGCATGCTGCCCTCCTTCCCGCCCTGACCAGCGGAGAGAATTATGAGATTTGATTTTCAATTAATTTTTACTGGAAACTCTATCCCCGGCCTCAAGACGCGTATCAGATCATCCAGCTCACTGCCCGTAACGGTCTCTTTTTCCAGCAAAAGCTCTGCCAGTTTATGTAGAATATCTATGTTTTTATTTAAAATTTTTCTTGCGCGATCGCAGCTATCTCCAATCAGGCTTTCGATTTCTTCATCAATTTTTTGGGCCGTTTCCTCGGAATAATCCCGGTGCTGTGCGATTTCCCGTCCCAGAAAAATCTGTTCTTTCTCTTGCGCGTATGAAAGCGGACCGAGCACTTCACTCATGCCCCAGGCACACACCATTTTACGGGCAAGTTCGGTTGCCTGCCTGATATCGTCGGCGGCACCCGTGCTGATACGGCCGAACACAATCTCTTCGGCCGCCCGTCCGCCAAAAGCCACCGACAGCTGGCTTTCAAGCTGGGTTTTGTGTTTGAACTCATTTTCTTCCGGCAAAAACCAGGTAATGCCGAGGGAGCGGCCCCTGGGAATAATGGTTATCTTGTTAACCGCATCGGTGCCGGGCAGAAACCGGGCAACCAGAGCGTGGCCGCCTTCGTGATAGGCGGTTGTTTTTTTGTCTTCTTCGGAAATCACCTTCGACTTACGTTCCAGGCCCATGACGACTTTGTCTTTGGCCTCTTCGAAATCCTCCATCTCCACTTTTTCTTTATTTCTTTTGGCTGCAAGAAGCGCCGCTTCATTGACAAGGTTCTCCAGATCAGCGCCCGAAAAACCGGGTGTGCCTTTAGCCAGGGTATCGACATCGACGTCGGCTGCAATTGGCGTCTTTTGCATGTGTACCTTCAGGATTTCTTCACGGCCCCGGATATCCGGCAGTGAGACCACCACCTGACGGTCAAAGCGCCCGGGTCGCAAAAGCGCCGGGTCCAGCACATCGGGCCGGTTGGTAGCCGATAGCAAGATAACGCCTTCATTGGATTCGAATCCGTCCATTTCAACCAGCAGCTGGTTTAGTGTCTGTTCCCTTTCATCATGCCCGCCCCCCAGGCCAGCGCCCCTGTGCCGGCCGACCGCATCGATTTCATCAATAAAGATGATACATGGGGCATTCTTTTTGCCCTGAACAAAAAGATCCCTGACCCGCGATGCACCCACACCGACAAACATTTCCACAAAATCCGAACCGCTGATATGGAAAAACGGGACCACCGCCTCACCGGCAATCGCCCGGGCCAGAAGCGTTTTGCCGGTGCCGGGCGGACCCAGCAACAACACCCCTTTGGGGATTCGGCCTCCAAGGCGGGTATACTTTGTTGGGTTCTTTAGAAAGTCTATGATTTCTCCCAGATCTTCTTTTACTTCGTCGATGCCGGCCACATCGTCAAAAGTGACTTTAGCTGACGTATCAGCACGAAGACGCGCCCGACTTTTTCCGAATGAAAGTGGGTTGCCGCCGCCGGCTTGCATTTTACGCATGAAAAATATCCATACGCCTATGAGAAGAATCATCGGAAACCATGAAAAAAGGAGCGACATGTACCAATTTGGCTCTGCCGGCGGTTTTGCCTGAATGGATATTCCCTTTTGCTTGAGGATCGCAATTAGATCGCTGTTTTGGGGTGTAAATACTTTAAAACGGCGGCCGTATGCAGCTGAAACAGAAAGCGCCTGACCTTGTATGACAACCTCGCTGACGCTTTCAGCATCAACCATGTCAAGAAATTCCGTGTAACTGATTTCTTTTTCGGGCTCCGGCTTTTGATCGAAAAGATTAAAGAAAATAAATATTATCAGTGGGATAATAATCAATAAAACCAAGTGATTATAAGGCCTATTCAAGAACTGCTACCTCGCATAATGAGTTTGACAGATTTGCTGATTTTCAATAATTTCTAAATCTGGTCTGTTTATGGCCCGGCGTTGGTTAAGAAACAAATAAAAGCAAATCATTCTAAACGTTTTGATTCGCCCCTCCGGAGAGCCCCAGGACATCTTTGAGTTTGACCGACACCGCATTGCAGATGTCCGGATTTTCCATTAAGAATTTTTTTACGTTGTTTCGGCCCTGGCCTATCCGTTCTCCGTTATATGAATACCAGGAACCGCTTTTTTCGATAATGCCGGCATCCACTCCAACGTCAATCAGATCCCCGGTCTTCGATATGCCTTCACCGTACATGATGTCAAATTCCGCCTCCTTGAAAGGCGGCGCCAGCTTGTTTTTAACAACTTTTACCCGGGTGCGGTTTCCCACGGTCTCCTGGCCGTCTTTGATCGCGCCAATGCGCCTGATATCGAGCCTGACCGAAGCATAGAACTTAAGCGCTCTTCCGCCGGGGGTTGTCTCCGGGTTTCCGAAAACAACGCCTATTTTCATGCGGATCTGGTTAATGAAAATAACCGCGGTCAGGGTCTTGCTTATCGTTCCGGCAAGCTTTCTTAAGGCCTGAGACATCAGACGCGCCTGAAGCCCCATATGCGAATCTCCCATCTCGCCTTCGATTTCTGCTCTGGGAACAAGGGCTGCGACTGAGTCGATAACGATGATGTCGATGGCTCCGCTTCTGATCAGCATATCCGTAATCTCAAGGGCCTGTTCCCCGGTATCGGGCTGGGCAACCAAAAGCTCGTCGCAATTCAGACCGAGTTTCTTGGCATAGGCCGTGTCAAGGGCATGCTCGGCATCTATAAAAGCTGCAATACCGCCTTGTTTCTGAGCCTCGGCAACCGCGTGAAGCGCAAGGGTTGTTTTACCGGATGCTTCCGGACCGAAAATTTCACAGACCCTGCCCCGGGGAAGTCCCCCGGTCCCCAGCGCCTTGTCCAGTGCCAGGGAGCCGCTCGATATGACCGGCACATCGAGAACCGCCTGGTTCCCCAGCTTCATGATAGAGCCTTTGCCGAACTGCCGTTCGATCTGAATCATGGCGGATTCCAGCGCCTTTTGTTTGTCAGTGGGAATATTCATGATATCCTCCCAGGCTGCCATTATAACAGCCGGATATGATCAATCTTTTAGACAGGCTTGCCGAATGGCCTCCTTTAGCAGGCGAGTCAGTGCTTCGTCATCGTATGTTAGGCGCCGGGCGATCTTTTTCATCCGCCCCGAGAGACGTCGATAGCCCCAGCTGCAACGGCGCCGGGTCTCCTCCCAGCCTTCGCGCTGGTAGTACAGGGGCATATTGACCTCAAAAAAGGATATACTGTCCGCGTCCTGGAGCAGATCGGAACGGAGATCGCCGCCCACCTCATGCAGTGTTCCCAAGCGGCAAGCTTCATCGGCAACAGACGTGGCCACACCGCACTTATCCAGGATCTCCCTCAGAATCGCTGCTCCGTTGCGGGCATGAGCGGCCTTAAACTCATTATAATCAGTAAAATCTTCGCGGCGCACTTTACGGGTCTCAACAGCCCTGTCGATATCATGGGCCAGTGCCGCGATCTGCAACGCCGGGTCGGCTTGGGGCTCAAGTCTGAACAGCCACTTGAGGGTGTTTTCGGCATGACGCGGGTCTTCCGGCACCCGGGAGCCTGCAATAATCTCTCGGATTCTTTGTTTGGCGCAGTCGATGCTATCCATGATCCCGGCAGATGATCAGGCGGCGTATGGTTTCTATGTTCATCACAGCGGCAAGCACAATCAGGGCCAAATACGCCTGGTTGAATACGGCACCGAGGAATATCAGAAAGACACGGATATCGCGACCCAGACGCAATCCTTTGCCATGACTGATCCGGTCGCGCATGAGGCTGTCGTGTTTGTCGGCCGTATAGCTCAACATAAAGGAGCCGATAATCGCTAAAAATCCGATCAACAGGATCAGGCCATCCGTTCTATCGGCGTAGGCGTGCCACATGAGACCGAAAAGCAGGAAGGCGTCGGCATAACGATCCAGTACCGCATCAAACCAGCCGCCGTAGGGACTGCTTTGATATGTGAGCCTGGCCACTTCGCCGTCGCAGCCGTCTACAATCGAGGCGAATTGTGCCACAAAACCACCCAGCAACAGGGCCAAATAACCATCGAGTGCAAACAGGCCGGCGGCCACCACAGAGCATAGAAATGAGAACAGCGATATTTGATTGGGTGTGATTCGGTGGTTCACCAGTCGACGGGAAATCATCACCGATAAGGGCCGGTTGATATAACGCGCCACCGGACCATCGTTGGTTTTGTCCTTCAAATTGGTTAAAATCACGTCCTCTGCCCGGTTAAAAGCGGCTGGATCATCCACATCAATCCAGAAGCTACCGTTAATTTCGACCGCTTTGGCCTTGCCTGCGCCAGCTAACATCTGCACCGCTGCAGACAGGGTGGTGTCACCATTTTGCTTTGCGCTGTGCTCCAACACGCTGAAAATTGCAGAGGTGCACTTAAAAATGCCGGTATCAAAACCATTAAAGTCCGTCAAATCCTTACCGATGTTGAGTATCTTACCGCCATTGGTTTTTACCCGGGTAACATCCTCCATATCGATACAGGAGTTACGGGTATTTCGATCAACACCGAGGGCGATTTCGCCGTCGGATAAAGGCAGCGCCATCAACTCACGGGCGATGGCCGGATCAAAGAGATGATCGGCCATCAGCAGCAAAAAGGGCTCTTTCAGGTATTCCCTGGCTTTTAGGACCGAAAGGCCGTTTTCTTTTTCCCAATCCCGGTTAAAAATAGGGGTGATGCGACACCCCAGGTGCCCGGTCAGAGCGGCAAGAAAAGCGCGAATACGCCCCTCCTGGTATCCGGTCACCACATAAAAATCGTCGGCGCCGGCCTCTATAGCGCTACGGATAACCCGTTCGATCAGGGGCCGTCCCAGAATAGGAACCAGGGGTTTGCTGTCACCCTGCTGCCGTAAACGGCGGCCCTTGCCGGCGGCGATGATCAGACACTTCATGCTCATTTGCTTAATCTCCGTTACTAACACCCAACTCCATGCGGGACGTTTTTCGGCTTCATAATATTCGAAAGCTTACGGCCTAAACTTTGGCCGCTGCATGGGTGCTCTCCAGAAATAAGGCCTAACTCACCTTTTTCAGTCTGTTAAGGCTTAAGTGACTATTCTCGTTGATGAAGTCTTCGACCATAGTAAAGGCCTCATCGTCGGTGAACTGGCGCGCAGGATGCTTGCAGAAATAGGCTGACGGCGCCTCAAGTACGCCGCCCTGACCCCGGTCCAACGCCAGTTTTGCACAACGGATGGCGTCAATGGCGACACCGGCTGAGTTGGGTGAATCCTCCACGGAAAGGCGCATTTCCAGGTTCATGGGCACGTCACCGAAAAGTTTGCCTTCCATGCGAATGAAACAGACCTTGTTGTCTTTCTGCCACGGCACGTAGTCACTGGGACCGATATGGATGTTTTCGTCCTCCAGACGCCTGGCGGCCACGGCCTGTACAGCCTCGGTCTTGGATTCTTTCTTGGTGGCCAGACGCTTTTGCTCCAGCATGTTGAGAAAATCGGTATTACCCCCGGTATTGAGCTGGTACGTGCGCTCCAATTTGACGCCGCGCTTCTTGAAAAGATCGGTCAGGATGCGGTGGGTGATGGTAGCACCCATCTGAGACTTGATGTCGTCACCGATGATGGGAAGGTTTTTGTCCGCAAAGCGTTTGGCCCACGCCGGATCACTGGCGATAAACACCGGAATGTTATTGACAAAAGCAACCCCGGCTTCCAACGCGCAATCGGCATAAAACCGGGTAGCTTCTTCTGAGCCGACCGGCAGATAGTTGGTGAGGATTTGGGCGCCGGACTCCTTGAGCAGCTTGATGATTTCCTCTGAGGTCGGCTCCGGTTCCCCGGATAAAACGAACCTATGGTCGTCGGGATAATCCTTCATATGGCCCGCAACACCGTCCAAAATTTTACCCATGCGAACGGTGACTCCGGAGGGGGGAAGATCAGCACAGAATACCGTCGTGCAGTTGGGTTTGGCAAAAACAGCTTCATGCACATCACGGCCGACCTTGCGTTGGTCGACATCAAAAGCGGCAACGACTTCAATGTCTCCGGGCTTATAACCATTCATATCATAGTGCATCAGACCGATGGCGTCTTCCCGGTTTTTGTTTTGGTAATAGTGGATTCCCTGAATCAGTGAGCTGACACAGTTGCCAACTCCGACAATCGCGATTTTGATTTTACCCATAGATTGGTCACCTCCTATTGATGGTTACGTGTGGATAGATACAAAAAAAGAAACAGTCCGGTGAAGCTTCTGCCCAAGGCAGTTTTTCTGCTGACCGGGATGAAGTTTGAATCCGGGAACTCAGGCTTTTGCTCGCAACTTAAGGGGAATTGAAATATCCGCAGGTAAAAATTAGAAGTCTTAACCGGGACTTAAGGTGTAAATCAAGCCGTGGGGAATAAATGCGCTGGTAGTTGAAACACCCTGAAGATCGCATAAAACGAATTGATGCCGGCCTCAAATGCGGGAGCTTAAATAGCCCTTTCCCTATGATAGGGGAAAGCGCTAATAAAATGAATAACTCCTGGTACTTTCAATCTTTTGTTTCATCTGGCCCTCTTCCGCCGGGCGGAAAAATGCGCTTGCGGAACAAAATTGTATGGTTGTTAAACTTTGCCGGTTTATGTCTAAAATCCGCTATTCGACACTTAGCAGGCTGAATAATTTGGACAGCAATTGGTACTGGTAAGCGTTTACCCGATGCAATGAAGAGGAGATAGTCTTGACGGCATCCTAGTCCGAATGGAGAGTGACCACAATAATGGGCAGCGTTTCACTGTTCTACTTGAAACGCTACTTGTATAGCAGAGCAAAGCGATTGGTGTCAAGCAGATTTGGGGGGGGATAGTTTTTCTGATCGTTATATTAAATGATAGCATAATCATTATCTCCTATGCGGATCTTAATTCATTTTTTTATACGGTGTTATAGAAATCATTTGATTTATCTATTTTCAAATTTACCATGGTATTTGTTGCCCAGGGCTGGATGCACTTCATTCGGATATAGTTGTTTTGTTAAGCTTATTTACGTGGTTTAAGATTTCATGTCGAAATATCTATTTATTAAGAATTGTGGATGTCGGCTAATGCTTACACAATTGCAATTTGTTGTGGATGTCATCTGGTAATCTGATATAAATCGCTTCCCCAAAAAGTGTGGAGATCATCTTTGGTGGTGAAAGCTAAAAGTAACGAATATCGCTAAACACCGGATACAAATTCTGCGTTGTAATTTAGACAGCAGCCCGGCTAACTATTGGTTTTCTCCATTTTGATAAAAAACATCAGAAGGGCCGGGATGACGAACACGGTAAAAACGGTGGAAACTGCCAACCCACCAAGGACCACGCTGCCAAGCCCCCGGTAAAATTCAGAACCCGGTCCGGGAATCAGAACCAGAGGCAGCATGCCGAATATGCTGGTAGCTGCACTCATATAAATAGGCCTTAACCGGGTGCGTGTGGATTCGAGAACAGCTTCGCGGTAAGGCATCCCGCTATTGCGGATATTGTTTAGGGCCTGGTGCACAATAAGGATGGCGTTATTTACAACCACACCGATAAGGATCACAAATCCCAGCATGGTAAGAATATCAAGGGCCTGATTGGCAATAAAAAGGTTGACCATTTTGAGCCCCAGCAACCCGCCGACAGCTGCCAGCGGAATGGTAAACATGATAATAAACGGATAGATGAAATTACCAAACAGCGCCGCCATCAGCAAATAGGAGATCGCCGCCGCCAGAAAAAAATTCCATTGCAGGCTTTTGCGGGTTTGGGTCAGTTTATCAGCGACACCGCTTTGACCGATATCGACTCCCTGCAGCACCCCCTGCCCCGCAAGGGCAGT
>JAFDDW010000041.1 GCA_019310665.1 Deltaproteobacteria bacterium | reverse complement strand
CACCCTGGATGATTTGCCGCAAAACCGCTATATCCATTTGCTTGATCGGGAAGGCCACCAGGTTCATCGCAGTTTTCGGTGTCCCGCCCATGGCGTAGACATCGCTCAGTGCGTTGGCGGCGGCGATCTGTCCGAACCAGTAGGGATCGTCCACAATGGGCGTGAAGAAATCCACCGTCTGGATCAGCGCCAGATCGTCTGAAATTTTGTAAACACCGGCGTCGTCCGCCAGGTCCAACCCGACGATGACATTCTCATCGGTCGGGAACACCATGCCGGCCAGCGCCTTGTCCAGGTCCCCTGGAGCCAGCTTGGACGCTCAGCCGGCACCCGTCACGGTCTCAGTTAACCTTATTTTCTTGGTATCCCCCATGGGTGTTCTCCTTTATTGAACCCTAAATAAGGATGTGCGCTCTAGTAAAATAGTTGTCATTTTTCGAGACTTCCGAACGGGCAGGATAACTCACTGGCATGATACACATGCTTTTTTCCACAAAACGGACAGGGTTCGTTGAGTGCCACCTTCGCGTCCAGTGTCTTGTTTCCGGCCTCGTCGGTTATGATACCCCTGTTTTCAAGGATTTTGAAATCCGCACTTTCAAATACCTTGTTTTGAGTTTGACAAACAAAAACAAATTTCATGTCATTTCTTACCATTGTTATGAAATCAAGAAATTCAAGAAAAGGACCAAGATTAGAACAGATGTTTTCGCCATAGATTTTCCTCCTGACTCTTAAAAGACTGTTTACAGTACAGCTAAAATACAATGATAGATTCCGATATGTCAAACAGGATATTTCGATAGAATTGAGACGATATTAAGATTTTTCCGATGCCTGAACCAGAAAAACTGCTTCGGCAGCCCTTGAAAAGCTTTCCAATTCGACAACTTTGCAAAAAATTTCAAGCTCGCGAAAACTGAAATCAATGGTCATTCGTCAATATTCAATGCTGTTAACATGGTTTCCAGTTCAATAACCATTTCAAGCTGGACCAATACCGGGTTGGTTGTAAAGGCGTCGAGTTGATCGGCCTGGCGCTTCATTTTTTCGAAAGCTTTGATGGTCACCCGTTCCGGGCTGGCAACCAGACGGACCAAGATCTGAAACAGGAAAAAGCTCAACAGCAAAATAATTCCGATGGTCCACAGTGCATGCAGAAAAAAGTTACCCGCAAGATAACTGCCCTGTAAGAAGCGCTGTACCGTAATCCAGCCGGTATATCCCAGGACAGCGAACATCGGCAGGTTGAGCACCAATTGCAGCAGCATTCCGGAAAGTTTGCCTGCCATACGTTCCATTTCGGAATCCAGGGCGTTGCTCCAGATCCCGGCTAATTTATCACTGAATGTGCCGGTGTCCGGCAGGGCATCCTCCACCCGACGCACGGTGCTGTCAAACCCGCCGCCGACCAGGGATTCAGCAATATCCGGCCAACTGCTCATGGCGGTGAGGCGATAGGTACGCAATCCGGCTCCCACCCGCTCATCGTTGCTCGTATCGGCAACGGCCGCTTTGGATTCTTTAAAATGCCGCCAGGCGGAAATCATCCCCATTATCTGGCTGACCGGGCGGCCGAATCTGAACAAAGCGGCAATACCTGCACCGAAAATCAGCAGGCGCGCCCAGATGGCGATCATCCACCCCACCGGTCCGATCCAGCGCTGGGACAGTTTCTGGTACATCATCAGACCGGCACCGAAAAGCTGCCGCGAATCATCTTTTTTCATGGCAGAGACAGCATCCAGGAAAGATTTTTTTTGGGCTTCACGCATTTGACGCTCGGCCTCTATCAGGGAAGTTCGGTGCCCGGAAATCTCACGGCTGGCCTCTACGAAGACAAAATCCCGTAAACTGCGCGCATTTTCAAGCCGCCTGTCCACCACATACCCGGCGCGGTTGATGCTGTCGAAAATCAACTCCCGCAGGTCTTCAAATTGATCAAAATCATGTTTGGGGGCCGCGGTCTCGTCGAATTGCGGATCCTGCAAATGCCGGCGCGCACTGATACACAACATGCGGTCCACCGTGGTTTGCCAGGCGGCCTGAATGTAAGCTGAAAAATCCGGCAATATCCGGTCTTTCAATTCCGCTTCGTCCTGGCGATCGCATTTGTTGATCACGCTCACCAGCGACTCTCCATTGAATCTGCGGATAAAGGGGGCCAGAAAATCAACATGGTCCTTCCTTTTGGGATTCTCAGAGTCAAACACACAGATCAGCATGTCGGAGCGTGCGATGGCTTCGCGCACCAGCGGACTGTGCTTTTGATAGGCCATGCTGTCGGTGTCCGGCGTGTCGATGATGAGCACATGCTCCAGTGTGGCCGCGGCAGAACCTGACTTGACTTCCACGGATTCACTGCCGAGACCGGTTACCAGCTGGTCGGCATCCTGCGGGTCGCTGCTGAAGACAATGACATGGCCGGTGGTGGGACGCTGATGTCCGGCCGGTGACAGATCATCGACACCGACCAGGGCATTGAGTAAGGTGGATTTTCCGGCGCCGCAGGGACCGACGATGGTTACCACCAGCTTGCGGTCGAAGCGCTCGGCAATGTCATTGATCATTCGAATGGCTTCATCACATTGTTTCTTAAGCGCAGAAGCCGGCATCCACAGTGACAGGCCACCGAGTGTGGATCCCAGCATATTTAGATCATTTTTGTAACTCTCGATTTTGCCGAATGCCTTCAGGGCAGCAGTCTGTCGGTTTGATAGCATTATATCTCTGTTCCCTTAATGGGGTTTTTGCAAATTTCCATCAAATTTTCGACTGTACCGATTATCTGGTCGACATCTTCTATGTTTTTTCGGGCACATTGTAAAATCCCCCCGGTTATGTTTTCTTCCAATAGATGCTGTACGGTATTTAATTTATGATTCAACCAGGTTTGGACAATGGGCGCCAGCATTTCCTCGATCCGTTTACGGTCAGCGCTTTTCAAACCGGTGGTAACGGGAATCGCAAACAGCGCATATAGATCCTTGGCGCCGAAAAGCCCGGTCAGTTTTACTTTTAGGCCGGCAGCGCCCACCGGATCTCCGGTGGAAAGCACATAGGTGACCGCTACCGTTGCCGGTAAAACGTTGAGAAGCGCCCAAAAGGTCTGGCTGATTTTGCGCCACAGGCCCATCTTGCTACGAAAATGATCGGCCAGCTTTTCGAGATCCTTTTCCATGTTCCGGGTAATCGCTACAATATCCTCTTTTTCGGCCAGGATAGACTGCAAAACGGATTTAAAATCCCGGGCGCGCAATTTCTCCTGTTCGGGTGAAACCACCGGATGGGCGTCAACCAGAAAGGTGAGGGTTTTGCCCTCGCCTGATGGTTCGGCTTTGGGGGGCTTGGTTTTATCAAGACTTTTTTCGACTCTTATTTTCTCTATAAGTCCAACCATTTTTCCGGCCACAGGATCACTCAGCGACCCGGATACCGAAATTTGGGAACTCACCGCTTGATAATTTATCTTGGTCACGGCCGTTGCCAGATCTTCATCCAATTTTTTGGTAAACTCTTTTGACGGCGATGGATCCGGTTTGTCCGTTAAGAGCTGGTCTCTGGCCCAACCGGCAGCACCGAGCAACATTTTCAGGGGAAATTCAATCACATTGCCTGTTCGTCGCATAATTTTCACGTGGGGCGGGTCGGTTGCCGACCAGATCCGGGCAAACCGCCTCATCACACGATCCATCGGGAAATGCTTCAGAGCCTCCTGGACGCTGTGGCTCTGGGCCATCTGCAGGGCGTCGAGATACAATCGCAGTTCATCAAGAGAGACTTTGGATTGGCTGGTTATTTTTGCGGCCCGGTGGATGACATCGGCCAGAATAGATCCATAAAGCTCGAATCTGAGTCCAGCCCCGTCAATAGACTGCAAGGCCTCTGAAAATTCCGGATCGTGCTTCTCAACCGGCATAAGTTTCATAAACTGCTGCCCGGCCGCCACCTTATTATCTTCATCGGTGCGATAGACCCCCAGCAGGAATTCGTCCGCCCGTTCACCGTAAATTCCCTTTGCCACTGTCATTGCATGATCAAGTACTTCCTGTTGGGTGAAACTCGGATATACCCGGTAAACCAAAAAGCATTTGCGCATACCGATTCCGGTGAGCATTTGCGCTATAAAATCCGTATTGTCGCGGTTGTTGTAATTGGAGTTGGTAAATACGTAAATCAGGATGTCCGAGGCCTCCAGGGCCATACGGGTGATCTCCCGGTTGGTGTAGGTTCCCTCGGCACCGGTGTCGAAATCCGGGGTATCCAGGATCACCAGATTATTCAATGGCGATTGATTTAAAACATAGAGTGGTTCGCCGGGGATGATCAGTTGTTCTGTGTCCTGCAGGGGCTGAGGCTCTGACTTGAAGGGTTGGGCCAAATCGGCCATAAGATTGGTTTGTTCGGCTCGCGCTGCCGGAATCGAAAATAATACCCGTCGGTTCAATCCTGCTTTCCCGCCGGTGGGAGCAAAATGTTCCCCCACCAGGGAATTGAACAACGTGGATTTACCGGAGGAACCGCCACCGCAGATGGCGGCCACCATCGGGAAATCAGGCGCGAGTCGGGAGAGCAGCTTGGCATCGACAATACCTTGCCAGAATCGGATTTCCTCATCGTTTCCAATTTTGAGCAAATCCGCTAACCGGGGAATATAGTCTCTTAGTTGTCTCAGGGCATCATAACTGGCTGGTTCCATAACTATAACACTGTGAGGTTCAAAGGTTCAGGGTTCAAGGTTCAGGTAAAAGCGAACCGCAGAACCGCAGAATTTCGAATATCGAATGTCGAAGGGTGGAAACGCTTCGCTTTAACCTATTAAAAAGAAAAGACCGGACCATGAATTCGATTCTGATATCCAATCATTGGGATCTATGTACTATCCCATTTTTGCCGTTCTTATGCTCGCAAGAAATTGCGCTCTGCCTTAATAAAATAGATAGCAATTCCTTCCTTCGATCCGCCTGCGGCGGATTCGATGTTCGATATTCTGCGGTTCACTGTTTCATTAACCCAGAACGGTTCTATCATTTTAATAACATATTGACATTATTAAAACAAAAATTAATCTAAAATTATAATGAAAAAATGGATGTTCGATAAAGATGCTCACCATCAGGCTGAGGATCAAGGGGGTGAAATTTTAGCGGGTTGGTTGGACTTTAATCCAAAATCGAACTGGACAAAAATAGAACGCACCGTGTAAAAGATAATCAGAATGGCAGTGTCTCTAGCAAAACTCAGAATCCTGGCCCTTGACTGCCAGGCAACAGGCGCCAACCCGCAAAAAGGTCACCTCCTCGAATTGGGCTGGATGTCGGCCTGCGCATCACTTCAAGGTAAATCACCAGCGTCCGGCGTACAGGCTTACCTGACTCGTTTGCCGCGAGACGAAAAAATTCCTCCGGCGGTCTCACGCATCACCGGGATATCAGATGATTCTCTGAGGGCCGCAAGAACACCAAAAATCATCTGGCAGCATCTGATGGCAGCAGTTAAGGCGGTTATTTCTGAAAATCAATTGGCAGTCTGTCCGACAGTGATCCACTTTGCCCGCTTTGAAAAGCCTTTCCTTAAAGATCTTCACCAGAAAAATGACCCTGAAAGCCCCTTCCCTTTTCAGATCCTCTGCACCCATGAAATTGCCGTCCGCCTGCTGCCGGATTTGCCGCGCCGGGGACTTCGGGCAATTGCCGGTTATTTCGGCCACAGCATGCCCGAGTTCAAACGCAGCGCCGATCACGTTGTCGCAACAGCATTAATCTGGGAAAAGATGATCGAAATGCTAAACATTAATCTCGGCATTGGCACCCTGGATCAACTCAGTGACTGGCTCGCATCTACGGAGCCGGCCGGCCGCTCCCGGCGGATTTATCCCATGGCTCCCGAAAAACGACTGCGATTGCCGGCTGAACCCGGCATCTATCGGATGTTGCGTGCCAACGGCGACCTGCTTTACATCGGCAAGGCCAAATCTCTCAAGAAGCGTGTTAACAGCTATTTCCGGCCCAAAGCGCCCCATGCGGAACACACGCTGGAAATGCTGACCCAGGCCCAAAAGCTGGATTTTACCCTGACCGGATCTGCCTTGGAAGCAGCCATGCAGGAATCCGACGAGATCAAACGTCATTCACCTCCCTATAACATCGCCCTTCGCAAACGGCAGCGCAAACTCGTATTCTGCACAAAAAATCTAAGCCGGCAGGCACGGGTTGCAGACGAAGACTACACGATTGGCCCCCTTCCCGACGGAAGATTCATAGCAGCGGTCTCGGCTATGGGGCAATGGATTACAGATGGCTACCGATCCGCGGACCAGAAACTTTTATCAACGATGAGATTCGAAAAAAAGCAACAAACTCTCCACGAGTTCGGCCATAAAGCGGTAATCCAATTTTTCCATTGTATCGGCGGGGGTGTGGTAGTGAGGATTGCGGAAAAAAGCCGAATCCGTGACCATGACGGCTTTATAGCCCTGGTCCCAGAAAGAGGCGTGGTCACTGAGTCTGACCGAGGGTATAATCCAGCCGTTGAACGGAACAGTTAATTTGACCACCGGCAGCTCGATGTTTTTCTGAAATTCGGTTATCAATGCTTTGCTAAATCCGCCGGATTTAAAGTTTCCGACAATGCCGATAAAATTGCCTGCTTTGGGATAACCAAAAAATCCCAGGGGAAAAGGGTAATTCTGGCACCCCGGCTCATAACAGGCGTAGCCGACCATCTCCAGACAAATCATGCCGTCGATCTTTTCTTTTGTCTCATTCGCCTTTTTGGCGTAAACCCGGCTGCCCATAAACCGGGTTCGGTATGCCGGTGGCTCTTCCAAGGCAAAGGAAACCAATTTTACGCTCAGATCAGGCTTTTCCCGATCGAACAATTCTTTCAAATTTCTGGCGGTCTCCAACTGGACGGCAACTGCACTGGCATTGTCGTCGGCACCAACGGTACCGGCCACCGAGTCATAATGGGCCCCCAGCAGGTATCGTTGGGCCGGGTTGGGGCCGGATGAAATTTCGGTGACCACATTGGCGACCTCAAATCCCCTGTAGTCGTAAGGTTCGCTCCATGCCTGCAGTCCGATTTCTTTGTAAAAAGATAAAATATACTCAACGGTTTTATTTAGATTTTCTGGGAAACGCACGCTTCGTTCTCCGATGGTTACCGTCAGGGCTTTAAGGTGCGCTTTGAGTTGGTCGCTGGTCTCTTGTATATCTATCATGGAATTCCTCTTGTCATCGCCCGGTTTAGCTGCCTGGGGATTATAGATTGGGACAACACTAATAAAAACCGTATATAAAATGATGAGGTATTTCATTTTATTATAGCCGAAAGAGGCCCGCACGGTGGCCGGCCCTACATACACAAGATGGCCCGTTAAAATTGTAATGACATATTAAACCGCAGAGATGGTGTTACTCATTTCATCAACATTGAAGGTCACATCCAGAAATTGTTCGCAGACATAGATATTCGACCGGATATGTCCGGTGATTTTATCGGTTTTAATCGACCCGCCGACCAGGGCCAGCAGCGGAATCAAATTGTCTGCCAGATGGCGGTCAATCACCGCATGGCAATGCAGGATCTTCAGTAATTTTTGTGCCGCGGCAGCGCCCACCTTTTCAGCCCGCAGGCCTCTTTCACCCAATGCATCGGCTCCCATGAGCGCTTTGCCTTCCGGAGAGAGGGCCCAGAGGGTGATCACCGTTCCGGCCGAGGCGGTGTCCTGGTATTCGTTCTTGATATTTACGGGGTAAAGATTACCGAGGATTTTAGCCGCCCCCTCGCTCTGGCGCTCGGCGACATGTGCTTTTTTTAACCGGCTGGAAGCCGAGGATACCCCTTTGATCGCAACAATTTCAGGCTTTGAGATCAGATGCATCTTGGCAGCCGCCTTTCGAATATCCCGAAGAAATCCGTTCCTGTTTTCAGGATCACCCAAGTGATAGTGGGGAACAATCGAAAGATCCACCAATCCCCCGCCTTTGGGGTAAAATCCGCGCTGCAGGCGGTCGATCTCGACAGATGCCAGTTGGCCAAAGAAGGGCAGAATGATGTTTGAAAAATAGTCAATCGGAATACTCCATCGGGTATCCGTACCGCCCTTGATACTGAGTCTGACAGGCGCATCGGCAAACAGGCAGGGCAACAATACCGCCTGCAGCAGCAGGGTTATCGAGCCGGCAGTACCGATATCAATGGAAAAGGTTCCGGAAATAAGCCTGCCGGGAATAAATTCAATCGCAGTCGCACCCGGTTGCGCACCTTGCACCTGTGCATTGGCCAGCTTTTGGAGCGCATCGATACAGCTTAAATGCTGAGGCTTAAGACCGGGTTTGGGACGGTGGTGCCTGATCTTATCGACTTTAAAAGGCTTGGCAGTCAGTGTTGACAGCGCCAGGGCGGTTCTGACGATCTGACCACCGCCTTCCATGTAGGAACCGTCGATGTGAATCATTAGAAAGGATTTCCCTGACTCTAATTGTTATAATTCGCGGCTGAAAGCCGCTCCCACAAATCCTTTCCGCAGCTGTGGGAGCGGCTTATCAGCTGCGATAATGTAATCCTGCAGACGGTCTCTTACTTCTCTAAATGAAACTTGCGAAGTCCATCTGATTAAGCACGAATTAACCAATCAACTATTCAACCAGTCAACCAGTCAACCAATCAACTAGCTTCTAACCTCGCCCGAGACTTGGTATACCCGCATAAACTTCCGGTCAATATAGTTCTTCAGGACAAACCCGGACGTTCCACTCCAAACCAGTGAATGCCACCGAACAACCGCGGTGCCGTCTCCCATATTCAGTGCCAGAAGAAAGGAATTCTGGGGCACGAATTCCTGCAGCGCGCCGTCATTTAAGGCACTTAAAAGATTATGCAGCAAAATCGGATTTTGCCGAACGGCATAAACGCCGACTTTGGCCAGTGGTTGCGGCTCAAAACTGATACAGTCGCCGCCGCCGAAAAGCTCCGGATAGGCGACAGACTGCAGAAACTTGTTGACCAGCATCCCGCCATCCTGCCCGACAGGCAATCCCGAATCAATAAACAGCGGGGAAGGCTTAACGCCGACAGCCATGAACACGACATCACCCTCCAGGATGTCCCCATTGGACAATTCGGCCGCATGATCTTTGATGGCGGTTACTCGGGCACCTTCGATTACCGATACCTGTCTTGAGGTCAATGACTTCAATGCATGCATGCGAACACTGCTCTTAAATTCTGCCAGCAGTCGTGTTCCGGCAACCAGGGTAATCCGGCAATGACCTGCAACATCTTTTGCCAGACGCTCCAGATTGCCCGCGACCTCAACAC
>JAFDDW010000687.1 GCA_019310665.1 Deltaproteobacteria bacterium | reverse complement strand
GTTGAGTTTTACCGCTCCCTTCTTGACTTTGCACACCCCCAGAATGGTTTTCAGAGTGGTGGATTTACCCGAGGCATTGCCCCCCAGAAGACACACCAGTTCGCCTCGGTTGATCGTGATATTGATATCATACAACACCTGAATATTTCCGTAGTAGGTGTCTACGTTTTTAAATTCGAGAATGGGGGTTTCAATCATTTCCTTAAATTGCCTTGTACTTAATGAGCCATGCGCTCTGTTTTCTGGTTTTGATCGTTTTGTTCGTTTAGATGGTTGAGATCGTTGAGATCGTTTTGATCGTTTAGATGGTTTAGATCATTGATAAATCCGAAATCTGAAATCCCAAATCCGAAATGCCAAATTTGGTGCTTGAAAATTGGGATTTCATAAGTGGGGTTTTTCTCTAAAAAAGTTTTTCGTACTAAAAAAGTTTTTCGTATTCTCCATTAGAATCAACAACTAGTCTGTTTTTTCCGCCCCAGATATGCTTCAATCACCTGCTCGTTGCAGGCTACTTCGTCATAGGTGCCCTCTGCGATTTTGAGGCCGTAATCAATGGCGATCACCCGGTCGGAGATGGTGCGCACAACATTGAGCTTGTGTTCAATGACCAGAATTGTATATCCGAAAACATCCCGGAGGGTCTTTATAAAGTCGGTAATTTCATTTGTTTCCTGGGGATTCATACCGGCCGACGGTTCGTCCAGCAGCAGCAGTTTGGCACCGGTGGCCAGGGCCCGGGCGATCTCCAACCGCCGGCGGTTGGCATAGGACAAAAACATTGCCTGCTGGTCAAAGCGGTAGCCGGTGAGTCGGGCACCGAAAAGTCCCAGGATCTCCCGGGTCTTTTGATCGGTTTCCCGTTCTTCCAGTTTGTGTCGCGGAAGGTGTAAAATGATGGACACCGGACCGGCCCCGGTCCGGCAAAAGCGGCCGACCCGGGCGTTGTCGAATACGCTCATTTTATTGAAAAGCCGCAGATTTTGAAAGGTGCGGGCGATACCGGCTTTCACTACTTTATGGGGCTTTAACCCGGTAATGTCAGCGCCTTCAAAACGAATGGCACCCGAAGTGGGCGGGTAAATGCCGGAGATGAGATTAAACAAAGTCGTTTTTCCGGCGCCATTGGGTCCGATGATGCTCAGGATCTCTCTTTCATGCAGGTTGAAGCTTAGATTATTGACCGCCTTAATGCCGCCGAAATCCTGGATAATATTATCAAGCTCCAGCATGACCCGCTCGCTTTTCCGGTATCGGCCTTCAGGGACATCTCCGGCCGGTACCTGTTTGGTTGCATCATAGTAAAGATCGGTGGAGGCTCTCAGTTCCCCGCTATCGTCTTTGTCGGGACGCTTTTGCTTTTTTAACAAAAAACCGATATCCCCCATGATTCCCTGGGGTCTTAAGGCCATCAAAACGATCAGGATCAAGCCATAGGACATCATGCGATAGGCGCCGTATTCGCGCAGAAACTCGGGCAGGATCGACAGAATGATGGCACCGACGATAACGCCGGTGATGTTGCCGAGGCCGCCGAGAATGACCATGCAGTAAACAATCACCAGTTGCGAAAAACCGAAGTTGTTTGGGAAAACGGAATCCTGAAAGGATGCAAACAAAGCCCCGGAGGCCCCGGCGATAAGGGCCCCACCCGCAAAGGCCATCAGCTTCATCCAGGTGGTGTTGACGCCCATGGCTTCGGCGGCCAGTTCGTCTTCCCGAATGGCCTCCCAGCCGCGGCCGATCCGGGAGAGCTTGATCCGGAATGAGCCGATGGTAACGACCACTGCGGCCAGCCAGATGAGGTAAGCGTAGGCGATGGGTGATACAATTCGAAACCCGAAAAGATGGATGGGATCAAAGCTGTAAATTCCGTTGACACCGCCGGTGATGTTGACGGGGGTGTCCAGGTTGAGCAGCATCAGTTTGAAAATCTGGGCGAATGCCAGGGTGACGATCGCCAGATAATCCCCTTTTAGCCGGATGCTGGTGGAACCCAGGGCGATGCCGATAACCATGGTGAAAATGGCTGCCAGGGGCAGGACCAGCAGAAACGGCAGGTGGATGTCAAACTGGCTGGATGATAAAAGCGCAAAGGTATAGCCCCCGATGCCGAAAAAAGCGACATAGGCCAGGTCCAGCAGGCCGGCAAACCCGGCCACCACATTCAACCCCAATGCCAGCATAATATACAGGCCGGTCATGGTATAAATGCGCAGCCAGTAGTTATCCGGCATGACATGGGGTGCAGCAATCAGAAGGATTGCCACGACCCCATACAGCATCAGGCGATTGGGACTGCGCCAGGAAACGGAGCTGCATTCACTTGCTGGCGCGGAATTTGTCTGATAAATCATCGAAGTTGGGTTTCACGCTTTCTGCATTTTAGATTTACATTTATCCAGAAATTTGGTTACGGATTCACACAATTAATATTTTTTTACCACGGATCTTTCACGGAAGAACACGGAAATATTATTCCGCCCGCGGCGAAAAACAAAAAAATATTATTAATTATTTTTCTTTTTCCGTGACTTTCCGTGTCATTCCGTGGTTAGCTTTTTTTTCTTTCAATCCCAAATCCCAAATCCGAAATCGTTACACTTTTTCCGTAACTTTTTCACCCACCAACCCCCAGGGCCTGATAATCAGAACGGTAATAAGGATGACAAAGGCAACGACGTCCTTGTAAGCCGACG
>JAFDDW010000040.1 GCA_019310665.1 Deltaproteobacteria bacterium | reverse complement strand
GTTGGATTGTGAATTGGTTAAAGTGCGTGGACATCAGGTATCGAATCAAAAAGATGATATTGATAGGCTTTTTACACTTGTGGATAGAGCTTCAAGGAATGCGCTGAGAGGAGATAATCGGTGACCTGTCGTTTTCAACAAGCCGATGGACATAACCAGAAATAGCCACGACCATATCAAAACAGACTTTGTTAATGCCACTTCAATTCGCAATCCGATCACACCGCACTCCCTTTATTCCGCATTCCGAATTCCGAATTCAAAACCCTGACTTCTGGCCCTGAGCTGCCCGCAGGCCGCGGATATGTCCTGCCCCTTGCTGCGGCGAATGATGACGGTGTAATTTTTTGCGAACAAAATGTCATAAAAGGCCTGCATCACGGCTTCTGCCGGCCGCTGAAAATCACAGCCCTCATGGGGATTGTAGGGGATAAGGTTGATCTTGCATCGGATCGGCTGCAGCAGTTTGGCCAGGCGACGGGCATCACTTTCGGAATCATTAATGCCTTTGATGAGAATGTATTCGAAGGTAATTCGGCGGCCGGGCGCCGGCTGATATTGCCGGCAGGCTTCCAGCAATTTTTCCAGCGGGTAGGTACGGTTGATGGGCATCAGTCTGCTGCGGGTATTGTTGTCGGTCGCATTTAAAGACACCGCCAGATTCACCCGGGTATCCCGGCCCAGGTCCGAAAGTCTGGGAACCAGCCCGGCGGTGGAAACCGTCACCCGCCGGCTTGCCAATCGCAGCCCGCCATCGGTGTCGGTGATAACGCCGATGGCGCTGACCAGGTTTTTGTAATTGGCCAGCGGTTCTCCCATCCCCATGAAAACGATATTGGTCAGACTCATCGGGTCTTCGAGCTCGTTTTTGATATCGCGCACCTGGGCGATGATCTCCCCGCGGGTCAGATTGCGCTCGAAGCCGCCGGTGGCGGTCAGACAAAACAGGCAATCCTGGGCACATCCCACCTGGGTGGATATGCACAGGGTAAAGTGATCCCGTTCGGGAATCAGAACGCTTTCAATGTGTTTGCCGTCCTTCAATCTAAAAAGATACTTGCGGGAACCGTCCCGGGAGGTTTCAATCTGCTCGGCTTCCAGCCGGCCGATCACAAAATGTTGCGGCAGCAGTGTCCGGATCTCTTTGGATATGTCGGTCATCAGATCAAAACGGTCGGCTTGCCGTAAATAGACCCATTTTTGAATCTGGTCGGCACGATAGGCAGCGATCTTCCTGTCGGCCAACCAGGCAACAAGTTGCTCCCGGCTCATCTCGAGGATGTCTCTTTTCTTTGGTTCTGTCGGCATATAAAAAATAACCTTCAACTATAGCTGAAAATACTAAATTAATTTCCAAACACACGCTTGGTCACCATAATTGACTATTGAGCTGCTCAAAGGCGTGCCGATGCCCACATATCGCTAAAGGGAAATTAATTTACTTGACATACCACCATTGAAATTATATTTTCAAGAATTTATGAAAATAGACCGATAAAATCATGTTCGAAAACCTGAGTGACAAGCTGGATGCCGCTTTTCGCAAGCTTAAAGGACACGGCAAACTTTCGGAAAAAAACATCGAGGACGGCTTAAAAGAAGTCCGAATGGCCCTTCTGGAGGCCGATGTCCATTATCGCGTGGCCAAGCGGTTTATCGCCAAAGTCAAAGAACGGGCTTTGGGCCAGGAAGTCCTGGCCAGTTTAACACCTGCGCAACAGGTTATCAAGATCGTTAATCAAGAGCTGACGGATCTGATGGGCTCTCAAAATGAAGATCTGAACCTGTCCGGACCCAGTCCGGTATCCGTGATGCTGGTTGGCCTGCAGGGATCCGGTAAAACGACAACGGCAGGTAAGCTATCGGTTTTTTTGCAAAAAAAAGGGCGCAAACCCTACCTGGTGCCGGCGGATATTTATCGTCCGGCGGCCATCGACCAGCTCAAAAAGCTGGGTGAGCAGCTGAACGTTCCGGTATTTTCGTCCAGCACCGACATGGATCCGGTTGACATTTGCAGGGAGGCCAGGACGGCGGCCCATCAACAGGGTTGTGACACCCTGCTGCTGGATACTGCAGGGCGCCTCCATATTGACGAAGTGTTGATGGGGGAGCTCACCCGTATCAAAGATACGGTCAAACCCTCGGACATTCTGCTGGTGGCGGACGCCATGACCGGCCAGGACGCGGTCAACATCGCCGAATCATTTAATGCGACCCTGGATATCGGCGGAGTGGTCCTCACCAAAATGGATGGTGACGCCAGGGGCGGCGCCGCCCTCTCCATAAAGGAGATTACCGGCAAACCGATCAAATTTATCGGGGTCGGCGAAAAATTAACCGCACTCGAGCCGTTTCATCCGGACCGATTGGCCTCAAGCATCCTGGGTATGGGCGATGTTCTCACGTTAATTGAAAAAGCCCAGGATACCATCGATGAGAAAAAGGCGGCCGAACTCGAAAAGAAGCTCAGAAAAAGCCAGTTTACCCTGGAAGACTTTCGCGATCAGATGGTTCAGATCCGCAAGATGGGTTCGATAGGCGATATTATAAAAATGATACCCGGTATGGGTAAACTCAAACAGATGAAAAACCTGGATGTGGACGAAAAAGAATTTGTCAGGATTGAGGCCATCATCAATTCAATGACACCCCGGGAAAGACAACAACACAACATTATTAACGGAAGTCGTCGTAAAAGAATCGCCCGGGGAAGCGGAACCCGGGTACAGGATATCAATCGGCTGTTAAAAAATTATATTCAAATGCTTAAAATGCTTAAGAAATTTAATAAAGGCGGCATGAACGGAATGCAACGGGGAATGTTGCCGTTTTGAAGGAGAAACGTAACTATGGCAGTTGTAATCAGATTGGCCAGACATGGCGCGAAGAAAAAACCCTTTTATCGAATCGTTGTCGCCGACGGCGAAAGACCCCGGGACGGCAAATACCTGGAAAATGTCGGTACCTATGATCCTCTAATCGATCCGGCAAAGGTGACTTTGAAAACAGAGAGAATTCAATACTGGATGGGTCAAGGTGCCAAGCCCTCGGATACGGTACGAAGCCTTTTAAAAAAGGAAGGTTTTTTTGCTGCAGCCGGCTAGAAGCTGTTTTAAGGAAGCTTCAAAATAATATATTGTTTCATCGCCCTCTAGCCTCAACCGCAACAAAGGAGATGGCACCATGAAAGATCTGATCAATTACATTGCTCAAGCTCTGGTGGACCATCCGGAGCAAGTCAGCGTGAACGAGGTAGAAGGGAGCCAGACCTCCGTTTTGGAGCTAAAAGTGGCCCAAGAGGATATAGGGAAAGTAATCGGCAAGCAGGGCCGGACGGCCAGGGCGATGCGAACCATCCTGAGTGCAGCTTCCGCCAAGATAAAAAAACGGACAGTCCTGGAGATTGTTGAATAAATCTGTGGAAAAAAAAGGCTATGTGCTCATCGGAAAGATCGTTGGCGTTCATGGCATGAAGGGCACGAACAAGTTCCGTTCGTATGCGGAATCCTTGTCGGTGTTCAATCCCGGCCGGTCGCTGCTTATTCGCGACAGCCGGAGCCGGCAAACAAGCATTGAAATAATCTGGGTTAAACCCCACACCAAGACACCGCTCATATTGTTTAAGGGCGTAATCGATCGCGATCAGGCGGAAGCCCTTATCGGCGCTGAGCTGTTCATCCCGGAGACGGAACTGCCGGAACTGGATGAGGATATCTATTACTGGTTTGAATTGATCGGACTTGAGGTTTACACAACCGAGGAAGAATATCTCGGCCGGATTGCCTCAATTATGGCCACCGGAAGCAATGATGTCTATGTCGTAAGTAATAAAAAGAAAGAAGTGCTGATTCCGGCGCTCGAATCGGTGGTTGTCGAAATCAACCTTGAGCACAAACGCATGCGTGTCAATTTACCGGAAGGCTTGATTTAGTTGATTGGTTAATTAGTTGAATAGTTGATTAAACATAAATGATTTCATCCTTTCACTATTCAACCAGTCAACTTATCAACTGTTCAACTAAAAACTATGTTTTTCACTGTACTGACGATTTTCCCGGAGATGTTCGACCCCTTCTGGGCCCACGGGATTATCCGCAAGGCGATCGAAGAAAAGAAGATTCTGACTTCGACCATTAACATCAGAGATTACGCCCGGGATCGACACCAGGTTACCGACGACAGGCCCTACGGCGGGGGCAGCGGAATGGTAATGAAACCCGAACCCCTGGCGGGCGCCATTCGGGCCGCTGCCCAAACGGTGCCGGAAGCAAAAACTGTTTTACTAACACCCCAGGGACAAGTCTTCGATCAGAGGATGGCTCAAGAATTGGCATCTTGGGACGGTCTGGTTCTGATTTGCGGTCGCTACGAAGGTGTTGATGAGCGAGTTTGCCGCGACCTGGTTGATTATGAAATATCAATCGGCGACTACGTGCTGACCGGGGGTGAACTGGCCGCCATGATTGTTATTGATGCCGCCACCCGGCTGATTCCCGGTGTGCTCGGCGGCGATCAGGCAGCCGAAAAGGATTCGTTTTCAGACGGCCTGCTGGAGCATGCGCATTATACGCGCCCCCGAATTTTTGAAGGCCGGGAGGTCCCGGAAGTATTGCTTTCCGGCCATCACCAGGAAATTGAAAAATGGCGGCTTGAATCATCTCTGATGCGCACGCTTTTGAAACGGTCGGATCTGCTGCAAAAAAAGACCCTGGACCGGCAGGAGATCGAAATTCTTAAAAAGTGGCATCATGTGATAAAAAGCTTAATTCAATAGGGTTGGCCCGTTAGCCCGTTTACCCGTTTGCCCGTATCTGGAAAAACCGGCTAACCGGCAAACGGGCTAACCGGGAAACCGATATGCCCAACATTTACGTGGCGTTAGCCCACTACCCGGTGGTAAATAAGAACGGCGACATAATCGCTTCGGCCGTCACCAACCTGGACTTGCACGATATATCACGGGCAGCGAAAACGTACGGGGTAAAATCTTTTTACGTGGTTACCCCACTTAAAGATCAGCAGGTGCTGGCCCAAAGGATTATCGCTCATTGGGTCAGCGGTGCCGGAGCCGCTTACAATCCTGCCAGGCGCCGTGCTCTTGAAACGATCAAGGTCGTCGATTCGATGGCAGATGTTGTTGAAGACATCAGGCATATTGAAAACCAATATCCAAAAACAATCGCAACCAGTGCCCGCAGCTATCCGTCGAGTATCGGTTACGAGAAGTTTCGCACCATTTTGGAAACCGGTATGCCCCATCTGCTGATTTTTGGTACTGCCTGGGGGCTGGCGGAAGCCTTCATTTCAGAGGCAGACTTTGTGCTGGAACCGGTTAGCGGGGCTTCAGATTACAACCATCTGTCGGTCCGATCAGCAGCTGCAATAATACTCGATCGACTGGCCGGAAGGACAGGTTAGGGGCTTCGCCACATAAGCGCTAACTTGTTTTGTAAACATTCGCAGGTAACATTTACGCCGTTCAGGATTGTTTTAAACCTTTTACAGTCCCACGGCGTGATAGAAATTCAGAGACGTTAATTACTTACTTTCGTAGAAAAATTACAAAAATCATAATGTATACGAAAATCGGAGGTCGTATGGATAAGATAAAAAAGATTGAAAGTGAAAGTTTACGCATGGATCTGCCTGACTTTGGGCCGGGTGACACGGTCAAAGTCAGTGTAAAAATAAAAGAAGGAGAAAAAGAACGAATTCAGGCCTTTCAAGGTGTGGTCATCAGCAAGCGTAAAGGCACTACGAACGCGACCTTCACTGTGCGCAAGGTATCATATGGCGTTGGGGTAGAACGGATATTCCCGACGCACTCACCGATCATTGATAAAATCGAGATCATTACCAGGGGCCGTGTGCGACGCGCCAAAATCTACTATCTGCGCAAACTCAGAGGAAAGGCAGCCAGAATTAAAGAAAAACGGTTTAATTAAGGGATTAGTTGATTAAGTTGACTGGTTGACTAAGTGGATTAGTCGGCACTACAGGTGCCGACTGGCAGTTTAAGATTCCTGGGCACGTGGTAAAGGGATTTAGGAATGTAGAGTAGCAGCGGAATTCCCAATTCTGCATTCCCCCTTCTACTTTCCGACTTCCCACCGGGGCGTAGGCGTAAGCCCCTATGGGCCGGAAGCCGAATTCCGAATTCCGATATGGACTTATGGTATTTCGAAAAAGAAGCCACCCAAAAAGGTTACAAAGCAATCGCAGGCATCGATGAGGCCGGCCGGGGTCCCCTGGCTGGCCCGGTAGTATCGGCTGCCGTGATTCTACCGACTGCCTTTCATGATCCCGATATAACGGACTCTAAAAAACTGTCGCCCCAAAAAAGGGAACGTCTGTTTGCTATAATCTATGCCCGGGCAGTTTCAGTCGGTATCGGTATTGTGGATCCGGTTGTAATCGATCGAATCAACATTTTGCAAGCCTCGTTGCTGGCCATGGCCATGGCGGTCAAAAATCTGGCTCCCCAACCGGATCATCTTTTAATTGACGGCACCTTCCCCATACCTTCTGATTTGTCTCAACAACCGATACCAAAGGGCGATGCATTAAGTATCTCCATAGCCGCGGCATCGATCATCGCCAAAGTCTCCCGGGATCACCTGATGCAAAAATACCATCATTACTACCCCCAGTTCGATTTCCCCCAACATAAAGGCTATCCGACCCGGGCCCACAAGGAAGCCATTCGAAAATTTGGTTGCTGCCCGATTCATCGCCGCAGTTTTAAAGGGGTCAAGGAGTACATATAGAGTAACCGTTCAAGGGTTCAGGGTTCAGAGGTTCAGGGTTTACACCGATTTGGAGACGTCAATAGGTGAACTCAGAACCTTTGAACGCTTACCATTGAAAAAGCTTGTTGCCTCTTATTCCAACATGTTAAGGTCGCTATCAACGGACGACCAATCCACCTTCGGCGGAAAAAAGAGCCATCACTATGCAGAACAAAAGACAAAAATTCGGTCAGAAGGGTGAAGCCCTGGCCGCATGGTATCTGCAGAAAAACGGATATAAAATTCTGGAGCAGAATTATCGCACTCAACTGGGCGAAATCGATATCATCGCTAAAGAAAAGAAAACAATTGTTTTTGTGGAGGTTAAATCAAGGAGATCGATTCGGTATGGAAGTCCGAAATGGTCGGTGACGGCTAAAAAACAACGCAAGATCTCCATGGTCGCCCTGCAATATCTAAAAAGAACCAAGCAGACTGATGCCAGGGCCAGATTTGATGTCGTTGCGGTCACTTCAAATCGGGATGAACCTCAAATTGAAATTGTAAAAAATGCTTTCGAACTGGCCTATGGGTAATTATAGATTTCAGCCCGCCCTGGCGCGACGGCATAGATTTAAATAACACCAAAGCGGAACGCCTGGGGAGTTGCAGCCTTTATAGACAATCCCTATAAATCAGGTCTGGGCCAGGGATTTCGGATTTCGGATTTGTTGTATCGCTTCGCTCTATCATTTTTTATTGGATTGATCCGCCGGCTTCCGGCTTGTAGAGCTTACAGCTCGGAGAGAGGCGGACCTTAAATCCAAATTCCCAAATCCCAAATTTTGTGGGAAAAACATGTAGGGGCATCGTTTTGAAAGATAAAAATTCAAAACAAAACAGGATGGCTGTCAGTCCGGGCACCCTTTATGTTGTCGCCACACCCATCGGCCATCGGGATGACATCACATTGAGGGCGCTTAAAATATTGGGCCGGGTCGATCTGATTGCCGCCGAAGATACACGCAAAACGCGAAGGTTTTTAGAACTGCATGGTATCAAGGGCAGCTTCATTTCATATCATGAGCACAATGAGAAGGAGCGAACCCCGCAAATTCTTACAAAATTACAAAACGGGGCGTCCATCGCTCTGGTATCCAATGCCGGAACGCCAACCGTGTCGGATCCCGGCTATCGCCTGATTAATTCAGCCGCCGGAAATGACGTGAGCATTGTCCCTGTGCCGGGTGCTTCTGCTGCTGCCGCTGCACTGAGCGTTGCCGGGCTGCCGACCGATGCGTTCACCTTTGCGGGTTTTTTGCCTAAAAAGAAAGGTAAACGGTTGAATCAATTGGGTGCGCTTGCAAAAGAGCCCCGGACCCTGATCATTTATGAGTCTCCCAAACGCATCCTGCTCCTTTTAAAAGAGATTATCAGCACCATGGGTAATCGCTACGGTGTGCTGGCCAGGGAAATGACCAAACTCCACGAAGAATTTATAAGGGGTCGGCTGTTGGAAATTTTGGAAATCCTTGAAGGGCGATCCGAGATCAAAGGAGAATGTACTTTACTGATATCAGGTTGCGAGGCGGGCAACACCGTGAATTGGGAAACGGTGAGAAGCGAAATACGCAATGAATTGGAATCGAAAAACGAACCGGTTTCCAGACTGGCCCAAGAAATATCCCAAAAATACGGCCTTTCAAAAAACAAGGTGTACCAGGAAGCGTTAAAAATCAGAAAACAGATGACAGAGTTTTGAATGCGGAATGCGGAATGCGGAAAGAAAAAAAGAAGAAAGAATTTTGAATGCGGAATGTAAATTTCGGAAATGGGCACTGGAGTTAAAGGATTACATCCAGTGCTCCAAATTTCAAATTATATAGAAGGGGTAGCGCGCTTTCAACTGCTGCAAAAGTTATGAGAATATATGGTATCTAAAAAATTCCACATTCCGCATTCCGCATTCCGCAATCAAGTGATTCACCCAGTCATACTGGCAGTGCCCGGAGATGTAAAAAACTACAAACCCAGGGAACGGGTCAAATTTCTCAGCCGCCATGCCCGCCGGGCCCTTGAAAAATCCGCCGAAATAAGCAGCCTCAAAATTGACAGGCTGGAAAAGGATGAAAACGGTGCCCCCCTGCCCTTTAATGACATTTACTGGTCCATTACCCACAAAACGCAGTACGTAGGCGGGGTGGTCGCGCCGACACCCATCGGCATCGATATCGAGCGAATCCGCGAATGTTCCCGGGGGCTGTTTGCCAAAACCGCCGGTGATCGGGAATGGGCACTGGCTGATCCGGAAAAAAATTCATTAATGACCTTCTTCCGTTACTGGACATCCAAAGAAGCCCTGGTGAAGACTTCCGGGTCAGGCCTGAAAGACCTTCTGAAATGTCAGGTTACCCGGATCATTGACGATCGGCATTTAATAATTCGCTATCTAGACAGGGAATGGCTGATCGAGCATTTCTATTTTGAAGACCATATTGCTTCCATCACTCAGGATTTATATCAAATTGACTGGACGCTTGAATGATTGGGGATTCATCCGATAACCTTACACCTTAAACCCTAAGCAATGATCCCATACCTTAGGCACTGC
>JAFDDW010000039.1 GCA_019310665.1 Deltaproteobacteria bacterium | reverse complement strand
GGTCACTGCTAAAAATGATATGATTAAAAATATAATGAATATTTTTTTCGGCATGGTTTTTTCCTCCATCTCCCTAGATTGCAAAACAATTTTTCTAAGCTAGGTCTATCTGATTGAAATGTCAATCATACTTTTTATGTTGGCCTGGTTAGAAAAAGCTGAAAGCCTCTTGCGCAAGTTGGCTTTTAGCCAGTTTAAGCGTTTTAGAAGCTTTATCGATAGCTTCGTAAAGGTCTTCATCAATAGTTAGACTGACCTTCTTTTGGGTTCTTATTTTACACCTCCTATAGCTCCATAGTATTAGTAGGACAATAGATCGTATTGATTATCCTGCCAATAAATACTACCCACTATAGCGGTTGTCATAAATATGTTCCGTTTACCAAATTTCCTAATAGGAGAAAATGTAATGTGCAGCGGCCTGAAATTATTATAAACTTGACAACCGCTATATGATGAAATTAATGGCGGTGCAGAAATTGACCTGATCATTGACCGGGGGACGACAGGATTGGATATGAATTCAAATGTTTTCTTCCCTCGCTTCACTCGGAACGAACTCCTCGGTCCGATGCGAAGCATCGTCCCGGGTAAATCCGAGGGACCTAAATTTTTTATCCGGTGTTTCGCTGCAAAATTTAAAACCCGATCCAAATGCCCGCAGTGGCCAGGAAGATTTCGGTCTCATAAAAATCGATGTTCGAGTCGGACACGAAATAACCGACTTGACTATACAAGCGAAATTTATCGATGCCGAAGGGCTTCCAGCCGAAGGGATTCTTCCAGGAGCCGAGAGCACCCGCGCCGTAGCGCGTATCGTCCCGGGTTTTTCCATAAATGGGGTTTTTCTTGTCGTAATCGGCATAACCGATTAAACCATTCAGTCCCAGAGCGAATTTCGGACCGTTGTAGGCATATGTCAGCTGAAAATCGGTTTTGTAGTTCTTCATGGCATCACCATCAAGGTCCTCGTAATCAAAAATGAGTTGGGGACTCAATAGTTGATTTTTTCCTATTTCGAAGAAATAGGCGCCTTTTAGCTGGTGAGCATCACCTTTACGCTTCAACTTGTCTTTATCGCTGGCGGCAAGCCTCCCGGCATCTACCAGGAAATCTCCGCTGCGTTCTTTGTCAATATCGATGTTGCGATAGATGTAATCCACCTCAAAATTGGAGTTGAACATGCGCTCCCAGGCCAGACGGATACCGCGGGAGGTTCGATCCGTTTTCTTGCGCCCATCATTTTCGACATAGGGATCTTTCCAAACCTCCGTTGGCAGCGTGGTGAAAACAAAGCTTGCGCCCACGATGCCGAGACTTTTAAACTCCTGGCGCACCCCGGCCTGGGTAGTCGCATCGAAACGGAAAATATCTTCCAGCCGACTACCGGCAAAAAGCTGGGTGCGTGTGCCGGCAAAGGTATATTTTACATTCCAATCAAATTGCGGGATCCCGTCGGATTTCGAATCCGGACTGTCCTTGATGGAGTCGATTTTTCTCTGGCCGACGTCGCCCAAGTCGTTTCCGGCAATCATATTGCTCTTAACCCAGCTGTAGCCGCCGCCTAATCTCACGAAACCATCGAAGCCGGATTCGTTGGGAATCGGCTCAAAAGCAGCGACCGGACTGCAAAACAACGCCAGAATGATTCCGGCCGCGAACATCAAAACAAATCCTGATTTCCTCATAATCTCTCCTCCTCAATAAATTGGGATTTTGTGAAATAATCACACGCCGGCATACTTTCATAAATGAGTAGCACCTTAACACACTGCAGCGTATAATAAAAGATCTGTAAAGTAAATTTACGCTAAGTTATTTTGTAAATGTTCACGGGTTGCATTTATGCCGTACGGAGTTGGTTTGAAAGATGAACGCCCAACATCTAACAGACTGAACATCCCTGCAATGTTCGACCTACCCTTCTGCCGGTCACCCGGTCTCCCGATCTGCTACTTACACCCGGCAGGTGCCTTGGCCGACCGGTCCTGCGGGCCGATGACCATGCCGCAGACATCGGCCCCGTCGGCCGGCAACTCTTTGCCGACCAGCCTCTGCAGCGTGGTGGTTACCGGACTGGCAATAAATCTGACCGCGGTTCCAATTAATCCACCGGACTGGATGCCCACGCCAAAATCGCTGAAGTTGCCCTTTACTTCGACAGGTGTTGCCAGGCTGAAATATTCCGCTTTCTTGGGCGTGGGGGCCATCTTCAGATCGATATACTCTTTTTTGAAGTCGACCTGTCCCTTGGCGCAAATTCTGATTTTTGTCGTGTCGATTAAGAATACGTCCGGTTTCAGCAATCCGTCTTTCAGGGTCCAGCGGCCGACCACGCAGTTGATTTTGGATGCATCCTCGTCTTTTTGGGAAACAACGGCGGCAATCAAGTTTACCGCCCACAGGTCTATGATACCCGCCTTGAGGTTCTCCAGGCGGCCGGAAAAATCAAAGTAGCCGTTGCCGTTTACCATGAGTTTATCAAAGCTGTCGGCGGAGGATTTCAGATCGACATCGAGGTTGATGGTTCCGCCCATGTCGGCCTTCGGGTTCGCCCGCCTCACCAGCACACCGAAGTCGAATTTTTTCATCACAACCCGGATGGATGCTTGCGGGGCTTTTTTATCAGGCCTCAGGGACGCCGCCAAAGAGAAAGAGCCCCCCGGAATGTTCAGTTTCACAGGGTCTAGGGAGAAACGTCCGTCCTTCAGGGTGGCCGTCAAAACACCGCTTCCCAGCTCATCGGTCCCGGACATAACTTTCTCTGCTTTAACATTCATCCGGACATTGAATCTTGCGAGCACTTCCGGGCTTAACAGTTCATCCACTCCTTCATCCGCAGAAGACTTCCGATCCTGCGCTGCTTTGGTAACTTTTTCCTTTTTTGGGTCCTTTTCAGGAGCCGGTTTCTCTGAATCACTTTTTTGCGGTGACCAATCCCCCACATCGAAATCATTGAGTTGAATCAATGGGGCACTCAGATCGATAACCGCTTCCGATCGGACCCCGGATTTATTAACCGTCATCTTCCCGACCAGTTTGCTTTTGCCCACCTGGATCACAAAATCTGAAAGTTCAGCCCTGTTCTTTTGCAAAGTGAGCTGTGCGCCGGCCCTGTATGACTTCAACGGCGGCAGGTCTAAATCCAACAACCCGTTAAGGCTGTCCAGATGATCTCCCCTTACTGATGCCTTCAATTGTAAAGTTTTTGACACCCGGGCCAGATCGAGAGAGCCCGCAAAATCGAAGTGGGTCTTTGCAATTTCGGTCTTGATCTCCATCCGGGACCTGCTCTCCTCCACCAGTTCCTGCAGGGAACCGACCTCGACCGTGATGAGGTAAGGTTCCTTCAGAAGCTTGCCCTTCATCGAAAGCACAAAAGGCTTGCCGGGCAACATGGTCCCGGTGCATTCTTCTATTTTGAACTGCAGCGGTTCAGCCAGGCCGGGCCTGCGATAGTCCACCGCTATGTCCTCCAGGACCAGTTTCGCCAACACCAAAGAATCGGACGTCAGTTCCAACTGGCGTTCTTCCGCAGGCGGTTTGGGTTGAGGCGGTGGCTCAGGCTTGGATTCGTCCGGGGTCTGAGAAGACCAGTTGACCGCCCCCTGTTTGTTTTCCACGAGCATGACGGCAAGCCCTTTGACGCTGAATTTGGCAATTTGAATCTTGCCCAGCAGAAGCGGCAGCACACGCACCTGGATCTCGGCGGTTTTCATCTTGAGGAAATCCCCTTTTTCAAAGCCTTTGGGATTTGAAATCCGCAAGCCCTCAAGCGAAAAAATTGGCTGGAGTGAGGTGGTAATGACGATTCGATCGTCAACTTTGACAGTACGGCCCATGGCCAGGGATGCAGCCGATTCCACAACGCCTTTGTAACTGCTCAGATCTATCGGAATTCGAATAGTCGCCAGAAGGATTATGATCAAAAGGAGGCCGGCGATCAAGCCGCCCACGACATACAGGACCCATCGCAGAGGTTTGGAAACACGCATGATTTTAAACTCCTTTACAATAAATGGGTATCTCACAGTAGATTCATTACCAGATCAGAATGTCAAGAATTTTTTCGGGAATTGATGGTGGGAAGACTCGATTTCAAATTTTGAGTTTTCTTATTGACAATGTTTGCATTCATGAGCAATATTAATGAAAGAACAAAAAAGAATCGGACCTTGGCGGCAGAGCTAGCGACTCTGCCGTTATTATAATAGAGGCCCTGCAAAATTCACATTCGAAGATTTACCGCACGAATAAAGATCCAGAAAGGTGGCTATGAACGAAGGAACCGTTAAATGGTTTAATAAGAAAAAGAATTATGGCTTCATTGAATCTGATGAGCAGGTAGAAATTTTCTTTCACGGTTCGAACATTGCCGACCATGGCTTTTTCGGCCTGGCAAGCAATGATCGCGTTACCTATGAAATAAAAGAAATGCAAAACGGGCCACAAGCCGTTCGGGTAAAAGTGATCAGTTAATCTTAGGTTTAAAATCGTTTATCCTGTCTTCCATCTCTTGAAGCGCAAGACCGGCCTCATCCAGAAATACCGCCCCAAATTGTATGCCGTCACCCGGCTTACACAGGATCTCCAGCCCTTCCAGCCGGATTATTGAATTTAAAATAAAGAAGGGGAATAAGCAGTAACCTATTCCCCCGGTGACATCAATAAAAAAAAATTTACCGTTTCGAAAACTGAAACCGGGCCCGGGCACCTTTTTGGCCGTATTTTTTTCGTTCTTTGACCCTGGGATCTCGTTTGATAAACCCGGCTTTTTTCAACGTCAGTCTGAAGTCGGGATTAACGCTCACAAGCGCCCGCGTAATTCCGTGTCTTACCGCACCGGCCTGACCGGCAACGCCGCCGCCGACAACCGTCGCTCTGACATCGTACGAACCGAGTGTGTTGGTAATCTTAAACGGCTGAATCATCTCATCCCGGGTGACTTCAATCGGGAAATAATTCTCCACCGGGCGATTATTTATGGTGATCTCTCCGCTGCCTGGTTTTATCCATGTTCTGGCAATCGCGGTCTTGCGTTTGCCGGTGGCATAATAAATGTTTTCTTGCTCCATTTAATACCTCAATATTCTGTGTTGGTTTATAAGGCAATAATCTCGGGACTCTGGGCTTCATGCGGATGCTGATCACCGGCATATACTTTTAATTTCTTGAACTGCTTTTTACCCAGTCTGTTTTTGGGCAGCATGCCCTTGACTGCAAAACGGATTAGATCTTCGGGCCGTTTTTCTTTGAGCTCTTTGGCTGAAGTCGTTTTTAACCCGCCGATATATCCACTGTGGCGATAATACTGTTTTTGATCCCATTTTTTCCCGGTCAGCACTATCTTCTCCGCATTGATCACGACGATCCAGTCCCCGGTATCGACATGGGGGGTATACAAGGGGTTATGCTTGCCCTGAAGGCGGGAAGCAACGGTCGTGGCCAAACGACCCAGAACGGCTCCGTCGGCGTCAACAAGGCCCCAGTTGCCCTGGTTATCCGACTTTCTGGCACTGTAGGTATATTTTTTCACTTTTTACGCACTCCTAAGTTTAATGAATCCGGCATGTTTAAACAATTCTATAACATGTGTCAAGAGAAAAATGCTATCATATATTTTTATAATTTTGTATAATTTTTCAAAAGTCGAGATAATAATATAAGTAGATTCGCACCAGATGCAAGAAGGGTGAGGTTTCTTAGTGGAATTTAAAAATTATTTACACTTTATAGAGATCGAATGAATCCCAATTCCGCATTCCCAATTCCGAATTCAAAACTCTGTCCTCTGACATCTATTGCGACGACGTGTCCTTCAGCGTTTCCAAAAGGGCATCCTAGGACGGGGGTGCTGAAGTCTTCAGCGCAGGGGGCGGCTCCAACGGTGGTGGGGTGGATTCCGTTGGTATAGCATGCAAGGCGGGTGATAGCTCGGTATCTTTCAGCTTGTTTGGCAGCAGCTTGACCGAATACCCCTTTTCCAGCAGCAATTCCCCATTGCGCGTAAACACATAGACGGTTGCGGTTTGAAATTTTTCTGGGAATTTGGGGGATCGCGTCGAAAGCCTCATGGTTTTAAAATAGTTTATGCCAAAAGAATGGCCGCGTTGTTTGCCTCTCGGACGTCCGTCCACCAGTGGCATCCAGGGGATGGGCAGCCAGTTGGTCTGCTCCCCTTTTAAGACCACAATTGCATGACCGGAGACTCGCCGGGAATGCGGGCTGGTATTTTTTATTTTGAACTGGATTTTTAATTTGTTGTCGGCGGACCGATTGGAAATTTGAAAATTTTCGATGGCAACACTTAACCCCGAATCTATTGGCGCGTTGTTTAGTTTCGGTTCGATTTGTTTTGGCGCCGGAGACGCCACTTGTTTTGATGCAAGCTGTTTGGTTGTATCCTCCCTGGTGGAATCGCTTTTTTTCTGATCCGGAACTTTATTTTCGGATGTTTTCTCCGACTTGCCGCCTAAACTTTCCGGCACTCTGGATTCAGCCAACACCAGCCGGGTCATCAGGATGTCTTTATCATGGCGCAGGGTATCTATTTGATTATTTAATTTTTTCAAATCAACTTGAAGATCGTGCTTTTCCATGATGATCTTTTGGTTCCATATAAAAAGGCCGGCAGAAATGCCGATCGAAACTACTAACACTAAAAACGCTAATAATACCATACCCTTAAAGCGCTTTAGCGTTATGGTTCTACCGTGATTCCCGATGAACAAAATGGTCCAGCGTCGGTGTTGATCGGTTTGATTTGATTTTTTTTTCATATATTGCATCACTCTTTATCAGGATATCCTGTATATCGTTGTTTTACAAATGTTAAACAAGAACCCGCACAGGATCTTTCTTTTTGGCCTTTAAAAATTGAGCGGCGTTGCCTTCGTTGATGGCAATCTCGAGATACCCACGGCTCCCGATAAGGGCCAAAGGGGTGTTTGACCGAACGCCGCCATAAGTTTCAGATAAGCCGTTGATAGTATTGGAGCGGATTTTTATCTGAATCTTTTTCTCCGGCCCGGCATGCAAACTTCCGGTCAGCAGTTCGGAATCAATATTGGTAATTAAATTTCCGAAATGATCAATGGCCACTATTTGGCCCCTGATCTCGCCATTTTTTATACGTCGCGCACCAAGGTTTTCAAGACAAACGACATTCTGCACGTCTATATCAGGACCCAGTTCATTTATGTCAAGGCCATTGGCGACGTGGGCACCGACCGGCGCCAGGATATCCCTACCGTGGAATGTTCGACTGACAGCAGCCCTGAAAAAGCTCGAATTGGAAATGAGAACCAGCGAAGAGATTTCTTTTTCATTCAATAAAAGAGTGAGCACGCCGTTATCCGGGGCAATGAAAAAGTGATTCTTCAGTTTTAGAGCCAGCAAACCACGTTCAGTGCCGACGCCGGGGTCAACGACAATCAGGTGCACCGTTCCTTCCGGGAAATAATGATATCCAGAGTGAATCGTAAAGGCCGCCTGAACGATATCCTGACTGTCGATTTGGTGGGTTAGATCTACGATGGTGGCCGAGGGATTGATGGACAATATGACCCCTTTCATCAATCCCACATACTCATCGTCTGTACCGAAATCCGTTAGTAAGGTGATAATCGACATAGCGCATTAAAAGAGGTTCAAAGGTTCTGGGTTCAACGTTCAGGGTTATATCAAAATAGGTTCAGAGGTTCTGGGTTCAACGTTCAGGGTTAGCCTGTCTGAATATCCGCAAACAGTTCAATTCCGAAACCCTTTTCTAATGAGTATGCGAATAAATCGTTCTTAACCTTTAAACCCGCAACCCGTAACTCGCAGCCCGTAACTCGCAACCCGCAACCCGTACCCCGCAACTCGTAACCCGTAACCCGCAACTCGCAACCCTCGACTACGAAAACATCTTGGCCTGAACTTTGTACCCCAGATGCCTGAAAGCGGCCTCGGATGCTTTTCTGCCGGAAGAAGTTCTGGTTATAAATCCTATTTTCAACAAGTAGGGTTCGACGATATCCACCAGGGTATCGGATTCTTCCTGGAGGGTGGCTGCAATGGCTTCAATTCCCGCCGGGCCGCCATGGTAAAATTCAATAACCGTTTTTAAATAACGTCGATCCAGTTCGGTCAAACCTCTTTCATCGACACCTTCTAGTTCCAGGGCGGCAGAAACCGTATCCTTGGTAATAATCCCGTCTGCTCTGACCTGGCTGTAATCTCTGACCCGTTTAAGAAGCCGGTTAACTATTCGGGGGGTTCCCCGCGACCGCTGGGCAAGTGTTAGGGCACCCTCTTCACCAAGGGTAACTCCGAGCAATGCGGCCGAACGCCGGGTAATTGTCACCAGGTCCGTTTCAGCATAAAAATCCAGACTTCTGAAAATGCCAAAGCGATCCCGCAAAGGCGCCGATAGAAGACCGACCCGGGTGGTGGCCCCCACCAGCGCAAAGCGCTTCAATTGAAAGCGATGACTTCGGGCATGCACCCCTTTATCAAACACAAAATCAATGGCAAAGTCCTCCATGGCAGGGTAAAGAAATTCCTCCACGGCTTTGGGGGTCCGATGGATTTCATCGATAAACAGGATATCGCCGCTTTCAAGGTGGGTCAAAAGTCCGACCAGGTCTCCACCTTTATCGAGGGCCGGACCGGAGGTAACGGTAAGATTACCCCCCATCTCGTTGGCAATAATGTGGGCCAGGGTTGTTTTTCCCAACCCCGGGGGACCGTGTAAAAGAACGTGATCTATCGGCTCTCGGCGCTGCATGGAGGCCTCGATTGCGATCTTAAGGGTTTCCACCACTTCGATCTGGCCGACATAATCGGAAAGCTTTTCCGGTCGCAGGGATAGAATTTCGGGATTTTTATCTTCCTGCAGGGGTTCACCGGATATCAGCTCCTGATCATCTGAGGACCCGGAGATCAGGTCCTGATCATCTGAAGAGTATGATATGGTGTCGTCGGACATAATGCTTGACCTGCGGTACTCGGAAGTCTTTCGTGAACTCAGCTAACTTTTTTTGCTCAGTTTTTTAGTTCCAACTTCAAGGTTTCAGGTGTCGGGTGTCAGGTTTGAACAGCAGACAGGGAGAAATCTGCACATTATGATCTGAAATCATAACTTGCTGACTATCAACATACTCCCGCTTTGGGATTAAATCCCCCATTCCTTCTTATAACCAAGAATTTCTTTAAAGTCTCTGAACCCTTCCTGACACCTGAAACCTGACACCTGAAACCTTTTTTCCTTAGCTATTCCCCCATCCGTTCCCCCCGGTATACTTCTTCAAAAAGCTCTTCGGCGGTGGTTATGGCGTTGTTGCGCTTCAAGGCCGTGTCTATCATCTGTCTGGCATCCGCCGTCCTGTGTCCGA
>JAFDDW010000686.1 GCA_019310665.1 Deltaproteobacteria bacterium | reverse complement strand
GCTCTCGACAGGTAGATGTATTCTATCGATTTTATGAAAATAGAAACTCACGCTAAGTTATCATTTCATTGTTCTGATTTCTGGCCCCCCATACTGCCAGTGTCAACGACTTATACAAAAGACGGAGCGAAGCGACACCATAATTTTAGGCACTTTAGTGCAATTTAGGCATTTTAGGCATTTCTTCTGGCAACTTGATTTTTACACAAAAAGATCTTGCCACAGAATGCAAAAAAAATAGCAATTAAGATACTAAAACCATGAACATCATTTTTTACTGCCAATACGTTTGGGGAATGGGCCACCTGGTTCGCAGCCTGGAATTTGCGCGGGCGCTTTCAGGTCATAACGTGACGCTGATTGCCGGAGGGCAGAAAGTCGAGGTGGATCTGCCGGATCATGTTCAGCTAGTCCGGCTGCCGGTACTGTACATGGATGAAAAATTTACCCGACTGATCCCCGGCGATCCCGGACGAAGTTTAGAGCAGATTCAACAGGAGCGCAAAAACACGCTTTACTCGCTGCTTGAAAAGGAACAGCCGGATCTTTTCATTGTCGAACTTTATCCGTTTGGCCGCTCCATATTCGGTTTTGAACTCGAGCCCCTGCTGGCTGATATGCGTGCCGGTCAATTCGGTCACGTCAAGGCTGTCTGCAGTCTGCGAGATATTCTGGTGGAAAAAAAGGACCCGCCGGCCTACGAAGAGCGTGTTTTGGGGAAATTAAACCGCTACTTTGATGCCTTGCTGGTCCATTCCGATGCCGGCCTGCTGCGGCTGGATGAAACCTTTACCCGGGTGGGCGACATCAACATTCCGCTGGTATACACGGGATTTATCACCCAGCACGCAACCCCGGGTGCCGGCAGCCGGATGCGTCGGGAGCTGAAGATTTCACCCGATCAAAAGCTTATTGTGGCCAGCGCCGGAGGCGGTCGCTCCGGCTACAGGCTTTTAACATCCGTCATCGATGCCTGTGAATTACTTCGCGAGCGGTTGCCCTTTCGGCTGGAAGTTTTTAGCGGGCCTTTCATGGACAACGAAGAATACAAAAAACTGTCCGTCCGCGCTGCGTCCGGCTTTCGCATTCGACGCTATACCAAACGGTTTCTGGATTACCTGTCGGCTGCCGATTTGTCGATAAGCCTGGCCGGATACAACACCTGCATGAATCTGCTGGTTACAAAGGTCCCTTGCCTGGTATTTCCCTATTGGCGTCAACAGGAGCAACCCATGCGCGCTGATAAAATTAAAAAATATTTGCCGATGAAAGTATTAAAGGAGACGGAAATGCAACCGGCCAGTTTAAGCCGGCACATAGCTCAAATGCTTCAACAAAACAGGGTCGTTGACGGGGTGCCGATAGACCTTGACGGGGCGGCCAATGCCGCCCGGTTCCTTAACCAAATGAAAAGCTCATAGCTCAAAGCAAAAAAATAGAAGGTAAGAAGTTGAGAAGATAAGAGGGTATGGAAATGTCTGCCTTGCGAAAAGCTTAACTTCTTATCTTCTTAACTTCTGATCCTCTTCGAGCTTAAACTATTTAACTGTCTTCAAAGAACCTTTGAGCTATCAACTACTTTTTAGCCTGCTTCCGGCAGTCGGCGCAGATCATCCCCTTGACATCGCCGCGGGCAAATCGGCGCCGGTAATCGGAATAGTGCTTGCCGTACCAGATATCTGACAGACGCTCCCTGGTAAGATCCCCCATTACGCTGCGCTGTTCCCAGTCGGCACAGCATTGCACCATCCGGCCGTCATAGAGAATGTAAAGTTGCTCCATCAAGCGCCGGCACCAGGAAAAGGCCTTCAGTTTTTGCGCGCCAACCGCCGTGTCACGAATGTTTTGCTGATCTGCCCGGTTTTCAACGGGTTCGACGTACAGAGCAATATTCCGATCCTGCCAGTATTGCCGTATGCGGCCAATCTCGCCGTGGGTCTGGACCGAATCGACCATGACGATTTCAAGCTTCGGGCGTTTATAGCCGCCCTGTTCTTTGAGCGCCAGCAGGCGGTCGATGTTTTCCAGCGTCTTTTCAAGGGGCAGCCCCATGATTTGGCGGTAAGTGTCTCCATTAAGACTTTGAACGGATATCTTGAGTTTGTGGAGTCCTGAGTCGAGCAACCCCCTGGCCACGTGCTCTGTCAGAAGACCACCATGGCTGGTGACTTTAACATATTGGGGTTTTTTACGGGCAGTGACGTAGGCGATACGCTCCGGAAGCTGACGATCCAGCATGGGTTCGTTCATCAAATAAACCGAATAGCGCCGGATCCCCATTTCGATACTTTGATCCACAATTGAGCGATACAGGTCCCAATCCATTCGGCGACCTTTGGGAATATTTCGGCGGGTTTTTCCGTTTGGACAAAAGATGCAGCAGGCATTGCATCCGGTGATGGTCTGTATTTGAACATGATCGGGTGCCGAGGAAACCGGATCGGGATCGTGTTGTTTCTGCTGGTCGCTATTCATCATGGTTTAATCCTATTTCAAAATGTTTCCGCTGTGTCAAGCATGGCCCGCATTTTTTCAAGACAAAATCAGAATAAATATGACCTTATTTATGCTATTTTGTTGCTTGACACAAAATCTGCAGTTGCCTAAACTCAGAACAAGCATCGGGCTTCACCCCAATTGGCCTCCTGCCCCCTTCCAGCCCCT